>CALYRA010000151.1 GCA_945292135.1 uncultured Dysgonomonas sp. | reverse complement strand
ATGCCTTTTGAATTATCGATCTTCTCTTGTACTCCCGCATAGACCTTTTCCCAAAATCGGGGAACGCTACACATAATAGTAGGCTTTATTTGTTTGATCGAAAGTTGTATTTCTCTAGGATCTTTATTTACCGCAATCTTTAGTCCTTTATGTAAGGCATAAAAACTCCAAGCTTTTTCAAATACATGAGCCAAAGGGAGGAAACACATGGAAACATCTTTGTCGGTTACTCTGGGCAATCTTATGTCATGAATGCGAAATACTTCTAAAAATGAGGAATGGGGCAAAACTACGCCTTTTGGTTCTCCGGTAGTTCCTGAAGTATATATAATACATGCAATGTCATCATTCTGTCGTGATTTCATTCTGACACGTACCAAAACTTCGGCTTGTGAGTTTTCGCCAACGGCTATAAATTCATCAAAATATATAGAAGTGGTATCTTTGGGATGACGTATAACTTCCCGATTGAATATTACTAAATGTTTTAAATATTCTGAATTTTGCTGTACTTTGTACGCATTATTATACTGAAATTGATCGCCGACAAACATCAGTTTCACCTTAGCATCATTTACAATATATTCTAATTGGCTAGGCGATGATGTAGCATATATCGGAATCGCGATACATCTATTAGCAAATGTCGCAAAATCGGTTATCAGATATTGAGGCTCGTTTTGGGAATAAACTGCAATTCTATCTCCTTCCTGCACTCCGATTTCCGCCATAGACATAGCTGTACGCATAATATCTCGAGAAAATTTACGCCAAGATATACTTTTCCATTTTTTTTCATTCTTGTTGTAGTATTTCAAAACGGTACGCTTGCCATATTTAGTAGCCTGCCTATGGGGTAAGATTGCTAGATGATAATAACTCATATTTTATTCCATTGATGTTTCTGGTTTACAAAGTTATGTTTTAATATCATAAAACATGCCTTTATAATTAATTTTATAGTTGTATAAATAACTATTACATTGACAATCATTTGAGATTTTACTCTATAAGTAAAGGAATGACCTCGTTTTAACTAAAAAAAATAAATCTATCTATTATCAAAAAAGTCATCTAGTCGGAATATATATTACTTTTGTAGTCAAATTTGAATTTATGGCTGGTAATGGGATGAAAAGTTTAGCAAAAGATACGGCAATCTACGGATTGAGCAGTATTATAGGGCGTTCGCTAAACTGGTGTCTGAATCCTTTTTATATGTATATTTTTGCCGACCCGTCCGAATTAGGGAAAGTCAGCACCTTATACGCTTATACTGCTTTATTCATGGTGTTGTTGACTTACGGTATGGAAACGGGGTTTTTCCGTTTTATGAATAACAAAGAAGAAGACCCTCAAAAAGTCTATTCTACTTCTCTTATCACATTGGGTGCGACATCTTTATTATTTATAATTTTCTGTTTCAGCTTTATAACTCCTATTTCGCATTGGCTGAAATATCCTGACAATAACGATCATATACTGATGATGGCGGTTATAGTAGCTTTAGACGCTTTTATGACCATTCCTTATGCTTACATGAGATACCAAAAACGACCCAAACGTTTTATGGCTGTGAGAATGGTTTTCATCATATCAAATATCATTTTTAATATATTTTTCCTTTGGGTCTGTCCTAAAATCCATCATTCAAATCCCGAATTGATCGCATGGTTTTATAGTCCTACTTATGGTATCGGATATATCTTCTTTGCAAACCTTTTATCAACGGTAGTAGCATTATTACTGCTTATTCCAAATACGATGAAGGGACTTCGTTTATGGTTTGACAACAGCATTTTGAAAAGAATGCTTCGATATTCATTTCCTCTATTAATATTAGGTATTGCAGGCGTTATTAGTCAGACTGTCGCGCAACTAACTTACCCGCATTTGTTCGAAAATAACACCGAGGCTTATCGTCAATTAGGTATTTACACGAGCAGCTTAAAAATCGCAGGTATAATCACCATGTTTATACAGGCATTCAGATATGCTTATGAACCTTTCTTCTTCGGCAAGAATAAGGAAATGGATAATACAAAATCGTATGCTGATGCGATGAAATACTTTATATTGTTTATTCTTATTATATTCTTGGGGATTATGTTCTATGTTGATATCATTCAGCATATTCTCACAATTATAGGAAAGAATTATGTAGTAGGGCTTAATATTTTGCCCATAGCTATGATGGGAGAAATACTCTTCGGCGTCTATTTCAATCTTTCGGTTTGGTATAAACTGACTGATAAAACGAAATACGGAGCATGGTTCTCTATTATAGGTTGTATATTGCAGATAATGATAAATATAATTTTTGTCCCGATATATGGTTATATGGCTAGCGCTTGGGCTACCCTTATCAGCAACTTAATAATTGTTGGCATATCTTATTTCATAGGACAAAAATATTACCCGATAAAGTACGATCTAAAAGCAATATTTCTTTATTTTTCATTAGCTATCATTTTATTTGCTATCAGTATTTATGTGAAAATCGATAACAATATAATACGTTTCGCATTCCGTAGTATTTTACTTATTGGATTTATAACAATTATTATAAAGAGGGATTTGCCACTCAAAGAAATGCGAATATTCAACTGTTTTATTTCCAAAAATAAAAAAGGATAAACAACTATATAAATAATTGAGTAAAACATGAAAAAATTATTATTTCCAATAATCATATTTTTACTGGCTGTAAATATTCATGCCGATGAGGGAATGTGGTTATTAAAAGAGCTGAACAGGCAAAGTTTAGCAAGAATGAAAGAACTCGGATTCAAATTCCCTGCAAATAAAATCTACAGTGAGGATAATCCTTCTTTGAAAGACGCAGTTGTCATTTTTGGCGGTGGATGTACAGGAGTTGCCGTATCTAATCAGGGTTTGATTTTTACAAATCACCACTGTGGATTCAGTTCTATTCAGAAATTGAGTTCTATAGAGCATGATTATTTAAAAGACGGATTCGTAAGCCAAAAATTCGGAGAAGAATTGCCAGCTCCCGGATTGGAAATATCGTTTCTTCAAAAAAGTGAGGATATAACAGATTATATACTTTCAGAGGTTACAGATCAGGATAGTGAGCAAACCCGTGAAGAAAAAATCAGCAAAAAAACAAATGCTTATCTCAAACAATATGAAGATAATGAGTTCATACGAGCTGAAGTAATTCCTTTTTATTCAAAAAACAAATACTATGTTGTGGTATATGAAGTATTCAAGGATATAAGACTTGTATTCACTCCGCCTCAATCTATCGGCAAATTTGGCGATGAAACTGATAACTGGATGTGGCCACGTCATACAGGAGATTTTTCTGTATTCCGCGTTTATGCAAATAAAGACAATAAAGCGGCTAATTACAGCCCTGATAATGTTCCGTATAAACCAAAGTATGTAGTGCCGGTTTCATTAAAAGGTTATAAAGAAAAAGATTATGCCATGACTATAGGATTTCCGGGTAGTACGGAACGTTATATGCCATCGTGGGGTATAAATCAAATGGTAGAATCGGAGCATAAACCACGTATCGAAGTTCGTGGCGCAAAACAAGAAATTTGGCGTAAAGCAATGAATGCCAGCGATACAATTCGCATAAAATACGCTAATAAATATGCCGGAAGCTCCAATTATTGGAAAAATGCAATAGGAATGAACGAAGCTATTGCGAAACTTGGTATCATCAGTGAAAAAGAACAGCTTGAAAACAAATTTGCTTCATGGGTTCAATCCGGTAATCCTGAAGTGATCAATAAATACGAAAATGTATTGCCAATGCTAAAAGATGGTTATACCTCTTCAATGGATATTACAAGAGTACAAACCTATTTTTATGAAACTTTTTTCAGTGGAATTGAAATATCTCGTTTTGCGACTGCTTATTTGCGGGCTCAAAATAATAATGATTACGCAAATATCGAAGAGGCGCTAAAATCCCGCTTAGGCAATTTATATAAAGATTATGAACCATCTTTAGATAAAAAAGTAATGCCTGTATTGTTAAAACTTTATGCCGAACGTGTTCCTGAAAAATATCAACCGGAGATATATAAAACGATCAATGAAAAATTTGACGGTAATTATGAAAAATATGCGGATTGGTTTTTTGATACAACATGTTTCAAGACTTTGGATGATGTAATAGCATACGCTAAAGCAAACGAAGCTGAGGATACGACTAAAGAAGAAGACCCTGCTATTCAACTAGCTAAATCATCAACAAATACGATGATAACTATCATTGGTGAAATGCGCGAGGATTATTTGAAAATAACTAAAGGTAATCGCTTATATATGGCCGGATTAATGGAGATGGAACCCAATAAGGCTTTTTATCCTGATGCAACTTTCACTCAACGTTTGAGTTATGGTTCTATTGGGGGCTATAAGCCTGCTGATGCGGTTGAATATGATTATTTCACAACACCTAAAGGCATATTTGAAAAATACAAACCTAATGATCCTGAATTTGATGTACAAGAATATATCCTTGAGAATTTGATTAAAGGCGATTTTGGACGTTATGCTGATAAGGATGGTAAATTGCATGTGAATTTCTTATCAAATAATGATATTACCGGAGGTAACTCGGGCAGTCCTGTTTTTGATAAAAACGCAAATTTAATAGGATTAGCTTTTGATGGGAACTGGGAATCATTGAGTGGCGACATTAAATTTGATCCGAATGTCCAACGTTGTATCAATGTAGACATCCGTTATGTGCTCTTCATAATTGATAAAGTAATGAAATGTCCGCGACTAATTGAAGAATTGGAAATAGCCAAATAATAAATCAGATATAATATATCTTAAAGAGCAGCCACGCTTGTGTAGCTGCTCTTCTTTTTTTTAACATAAGTACAATTTTTCTATATAATATTAGTCTTTCCAAAAAGCTAAATATAAAGACAATATATAACAAATTGTTTTTATTTTATTTTTTCAATTATATTT
>CALYRA010000150.1 GCA_945292135.1 uncultured Dysgonomonas sp. | reverse complement strand
ATGACAATATACATCAAAGAAATTTGAGCTTAATATTTCGTCATAAACCGGAACGAAAAAATCCCATAACAACCCGCTTCTGGAATCAGTTTGTAATTGAGATAACATAAAAAATACCTGTTTTGAAGCTTCTTCAAAAAATTTATATTGAGATAGTGAGTCTTGAGCGATTGGTTTTAATTTTTGAATAGATTCATATAAAAGTTTTCTATCAACGCCATCTTCGGGTAATAAACTTGGGGAATTGTTAGGTAATTTCATTGACAAAATATCATACATCTCACTAAAAGCTTCTTTTGAACGTTTGGTATTTGGTTCCAACAAAAGGAAAAAATGAAATGAATATAAACTGTTGACCCATCTTCCCGAATCGTTTAAAGCGTATGCGTACATCAAAAAAGTACTGGGGTGGGTCGCATCAATTTCTATTGCTTTCTGAAGGTGAGTTATCGCATTTTTATTGTCTTTTTTATTAAAATAGCTCAATCCGAGATTAAAATGAAGCAGATATTCATCGCCGCAGCGTACTAAAGCTTCATTTAACAATTTTATAGATTCGTCCAATTTATCCATTTCCGCCAAAGCCGTACTTTTTACGATATAAGCGTCCATTAACAAGGGCTGAAAATCATTGTTTATGACTATCGTACTATACTTTATTGCATTATTAAATTCCTTCAGTCCAAGATAAGACAGGGACATTTCGTACGTAGCGGACATCGAAGATGAGTTAATCTTCAATGCCTGTTTATAACATTCTATCGCATCTGCATAACGTCCTTTATCATGTAAACTTACGCCTTGTCGGATTAACTTTTCAGAGGAGGGTTGTGCCTGTGCAATAATTACAGTTAAAAACAAAATACAGACCAATAAAATTCTTTTCATCCAATATATATTTTCTTTACTAATTGACAAATGTATAAAAATAGTTCCAATTATCATCTTTACCATGTGCAGTTAATAACAGTTATAAATGTAAAATTGATTTTATTTGTCATAAAATATCATAATCGCATAAATATTTCATAATTTCAATAAATTATCAAAAATATGATTATTTAGCTTACCTATTTCTACAAATGGAACGAATAAATACGTATATTTGTAAATTCAGTATACATCATACAACAATAGGAACTAAAACTATCAAAAAAGGATTACTAGAAACTATGCCAAAAGAAATTTTTGATATTGACATGATACTCAACTTCTACAAATTTTATACGCAAAAAGTAGATGAAGCGAAAAGTATCATAGATAGACCTCTTACTTTAAGTGAGAAAATTCTTTATGCTCACTTAGCACCTGACGAAGCAATTAAAAAATATAAAAGAGCAACAGATTATGTAAACTTTGCTCCCGACAGAGTTGCTATGCAAGACGCTACTGCGCAAATGGCTTTGTTACAATTAATGAATTCGGGAAGAAAAAAAGTCGCAGTACCTTCGACTGTTCACTGCGACCATCTGATTCAGGCGTACGTTTCCGCATCAGAAGATTTAAAAACTGCGGAAAGTACTAATAAAGAAGTTTACGATTTTTTGCAAAATGTTTCAAATAAATTTGGAATTGGCTTTTGGAAACCGGGAGCAGGTATCATACATCAGGTAATACTCGAAAACTACGCATTTCCGGGAGGAATGATGATAGGAACAGACTCTCATACGCCTAATGCCGGAGGATTAGGAATGGTAGCCATCGGCGTAGGAGGAGCCGATGCCGTAGACGTTATGGCCGGAATGCCTTGGGAACTTAAATTACCGAAGATATTCGGGGTTAAACTTACCGGGAAATTATCCGGTTGGACTTCTCCCAAAGATGTCATTCTAAAACTTGCCGGTTTACTTACTGTCAAAGGCGGGACAAATGCTATTATTGAATATTTCGGTGAAGGAACCAAATCTATTTCCGCGACCGGAAAAGCTACAATATGTAATATGGGAGCTGAAGTCGGCGCCACAACGTCAATATTCCCGTATGATGAAAAAATAGCTGAATATCTTATAGCCACAGGAAGAAAAGAAATAACCGATGTAGCAAACAATATAAAAGAATATTTGCAAGCCGACAGAGAAGTAGAAGAAAATCCTCAAAATTATTACGATCTTGTTATCGAAATAAATCTTTCAGAATTAGAACCATACATAAATGGACCTTTTACACCGGATGCTGCATATCCTATATCAGAATTTGCAAATGTAGTAAAAGTAAAAGGTTACCCTCAAAAAATGGAAGTAGGGTTAATCGGTTCTTGTACAAATTCATCTTACGAAGATTTGTCCCGAGCAGCGTCTATCGTAAAAGACGCTGACGATAAAGGCATAAAGATAAAGTCTCAATTCATCATTAATCCGGGTTCGGAACAAGTACGTTATACGGCTGAAGTAGACGGTATATTACCAATATTCGAAAATGCGGGAGCCTCAATTATGGCTAACGCCTGTGGTCCTTGTATCGGACAATGGAAAAGAGAAACGGATGATCCCGAAAGACCAAATTCCATAATAACTTCTTTCAACCGTAATTTTGCCAAAAGAAATGACGGTAACCCGCAAACACATGCCTTTGTCGCATCCCCTGAAATAGTAGCAGCCCTAACCATTGCCGGAGATTTATGTTTCAATCCATTAAAAGATAAACTCGTAAACGAAGAGGGTGAGAAAATTATGCTTGACGAACCGAAAGGATATGAATTACCACCTAAAGGATATCAAGATTACGAATCAGGATACATTGCTCCAAGTAAAGATGGAAGTAAAATAAAAATAGTAATATCTCCCGATTCGCAACGGTTACAACTATTGCAGCCATTTCCAGCAACAGACAGCAAAAATATAGTAGAACAACCATTATTAATAAAAGTTGTAGGAAAATGTACAACCGATCATATATCAATGGCTGGCCCTTGGCTACGTTTTCGCGGGCATTTAGACAATATATCTAACAATATGTTGATCGGCGCGGTAAATTTCTTTAACGACGAGACAAACCATGTACTTGATCCCGAAACGAGGGAATATATACCCGTTCCCCAGTTAGCTCGTAAATTTAAAGCGGAAGGAAAAGTATAAATAATTTTAGAAGAATAAAAATAAGGATAAGGTTCGTCCCGCGAACATGCAGCTATGGAACCTCGATTTTTAAATGTAAAGGCAATTATAGTTAAATCATTTGCGCGTATCCATGAAACCAATTTGAAAAAACAAGGAATACTGGCGCTTACATTTATAAACAAATCAGATTACGATAAAATCAGAGAAGATGATAAAATAAGTATCACCGGATTAGCTGATTTTAAACCAAATAGAAATTTGACAGTAAAGCTGACACATGCCGATGGCACTAAAGAAGCTTTTTTGGTTAGTCACAGTTATAATGAAACCCAAATAGAATGGTTCCGTTTCGGCAGCGCGTTAAATTATATGAAACAACAAGATAAATTTAACAAGACTAAATCTGAGAATAACGATAAAGAAGATATTAAAAAATAAATTATTTGTAATACATAAAAAGGATACTAAATAATCATATTAAACAAAACAAGCTGAAGGAAGTAAAAAAAAACAAGAATAAAATACTTTTATTTGATATACAAAATAACGAAGAATAATACTATAAATATCTGAAAAATCAGATTACTCTATAATAGAATATCAGTTTTTATAAAAAAATTGATAATTTGTATCAGTAAGGCAAATTTGTCGTTTAATTTAGCTTGTCGTGTGAATCAAGTTATTCTCCTCCTGAATAATTTTGATTATCAGACGTTTTAGATTCGCTAAGTTATTGAAAAGAAATAGTTAAAAAGACCATTAAATAATAAATAATTTCTGTTTCGACAAATAAGTAAAAAGAGAAGCCGTGAACATAATAATAAATACGGTTAAAAATCTATCAGCAAAACATTAATTTATTTTATAAATATTATAAAGAACTATTTATGAACAATTTGATTGATAAAATTTCAGAAACTATAGTTACAACGAGTAACATTGACAATGAATTGTTCACAAAATTCAATGTAAAACGGGGACTTCGTAATGAAGATCATACAGGCGTAGTCGTAGGATTGACAAAAATAGGAGATGTAGTAGGTTATGAAAGGGACAATAATGGCAAATTGATCCCTATACCCGGCGAACTATTGTACAGAGGGGTAAAAATAACTGAAATAGTACGGGGAGCTCAGAAAGAAAATAGATTAGGTTTTGAAGAAACAATTTACCTTATATTATCCGGAAACTTACCAAGCAAAGAAGAGCTATCCGAATTTTCAAATTTACTTAACCGGACAATGGATTTAAATCCTAAAATAACAATGCATATTCTTGATATTGAAGGTCATGACATAATGAACAATTTAGCAAGATGCGTATTGGAATTATATTCATTTGACGAAAATCCCGATGACACTTCTCCCGAAAATTTGGTAAAACAATCTCTAAATTTGATTGCAACCTTTCCGACTATAATCTCCTACGCTTACAATGCGTTACGCCACAATAACGGTAGGTCTTTACATATAAGACACCCACAACCAAATATGTCTTTAGCCGAAAATTTCCTTTATATGATGAAAGGACATAAATATACAGAATTGGAAGTCAAAATCTTAGATCTTGCTCTGATGGTACATGCCGATCATGGTGGCGGTAATAACTCTACATTCGCTGTAAGGGTTACCAGTTCGGCAGGAACAGATACATATTCTGCCATCGCAGCAGGTATCGGTTCCTTGAAAGGTCCTTTGCATGGCGGCGCCAATCTTCGAGTAGTAGATATGCTGAAGAATATAAAAAGAAACGTCAAAAATTGGGAAGATATAAATGAGATTGACGAATACTTAATAAAGATACTCAACAAACAAGCATATAATAAAACAGGAAAAATATATGGTATTGGTCACGCAATATATACAATATCTGACCCACGCGCAGTATTACTTAAAGAAATGGCGCGGGATCTTGCCATTGAAAAAGGA
>CALYRA010000149.1 GCA_945292135.1 uncultured Dysgonomonas sp. | reverse complement strand
CAATAAAAAATTGATCTACTTTATTCATTTAATGCTATCGCTCATAATTCAACGAATCCATATCCAAGTCTCTCTTTTACGCACGATTTTATTTAAATAAATTTAAATATTACTGCCGGAAAGGGTACTTCATCTTTATCAGGTTTAAATGTCAAAATATCAGGATTTGCAACTAAAGGCGATTTTGATTTAGCAAATGGAAATTTATCTGTAGATAATACTTCTATTAGTGATGTTACAACATTGCTGACTGTTAAAAGTACAACAAATGTAATGGCTGAAGCTATACTTCTGCCTTCATCTGGCGGAACAAACAAAAGAAAAATTACCTTTTCGTTTGAAGGAGGAAAATCCCAAACTTATAATATTCCTGACACTGATGAATTCAGGAAAGGTCGAAAATACACATATAACGTCATCTTAAAAAATGGAGGTCCCGCAATCACGCCAAGTTATGGTCCTATTGAAAATCCTCTTATTGATGGTGCAATGCCAAATATGATATATGTGCAACATTTGGCTGACGGTTCATATCTAAAGGCTGCTAACCCGGTTAGAAATTACTCATTATATTATGATACCCAATATAAGCTTGCTTATTGGGTTGCGTATCCACTTAATAACTACTATGTAGGTAATCAAAAGAGGACTGATAAATGGCAGTTTGATCCCGCTATTAATAGGCAATATCAGCCAAATCTGTCCAGTAGTTGGGTTGGTGAGAATTGGGATAGAGGACATCAAATACCGAGCGCGGATAGAACCAAAGATTCTATTTTAAATGTTTCAACATTTTACTACTCAAATATGACCGCTCAACACACATTTCTCAATACTAGAGTTTGGGCTAAATTAGAAAATAAAGTCAGAGCGTGGGCAACGGCTTCCGACTGTGATACAATGTATGTGGTAACAGGGGCAATGATAACAACTCAATCTGATCTGACAATAGAATATGTTACAGATAAATTCGGAAGTAAATCGGCTAAGCCTAAATATTTTTACAAAGTATTGGCTAAAAGGAAAAATGATACATATACAACTATTGGGTTCAGATTTGACAATAAAGAATATTCAAACAATACAAATTATATGAATTATACCAAAACAGTGAAAGAATTGGAAGATGAAACGGGATTTACATTTTTCCCCAGTCTAAATGGAAACATAAAAGATAAAATAGATGTTAGTAAATGGAAATAATAAACAAGCATTTTGATGATAAGTTCTACTCTAAAATAAATAATTAAAAGTATATGAAAACAAGATTTCTTTTATTTATTTCAACACTTATTGCTTTATCATTCGGCTCGTGTAGTGATGATAATGATAATAATAAAAAAGATAAAGAACCTATTTTATTTAATTCTTATATTGAAGCCAGCGATAAAAATATATCTTCTCAAGCATTCGACTCAAATTGGGACAAAGGCGATGCTATCGGTATATTTATGATAAGAGGAACAGGTCTTGACGGAATTATAGATAATGCTGAAAATAAAAAGCATGTTACAACAGGGACTAATTATTTCTGTCCGGCAAAAGTAAATACTGATGCTATTTATTTACCTGCAGATGGCAAATCTGTCGATTTCATTGCATATTATCCTTATAAACCAACATCTGCAATAAAAGGTAATCTTTTTAAGATTGATGTTTCTATTCAAACTTCTCAAAAGGCAATTGATTTACTATATTCCAACGTCGCAAATGAAATAACAAGCTCAAATGATATTGTCTTAAATTTTAAACATCAATTGACAAAATTCGTATTCTTTATTAAGAATAATAATATTCCTGATTTAAGACGTTTAACAACAACATTAGAAGGGTTTAATACTAAAGCTGATTTTGATTTAGCAACAGGTTTACTTAGTAATGAAAATAGTTCATCAACCATAACAGCATTAACTAAAGTTGGTACAACTGCCATTTCGGAAGCTATCATATTGCCATCTTCATCCATTACCGGACGTAAATTTGTATTTACATTACCGACCGGAACATTTACGTATGAAGTACCTGCAACTACAACTTATGCTGCAGGTTTAAAATATACATTTGATGTAAGTTTGGAGGACGGAGGCAAAACGCAAGTAACCCCTACCGGAGAAATTTCAGATTGGGGTGTTTTCGGTGAAAATATTGATATAGAAATTGATTTTGATAGCGAAAATGGGACACAAGCAAGTCCATATTCTGTAACACAAGCTTTAACAAAAGTAGGTGAAATAGGTAAATGGGTAAATGGCTATATCGTAGGGTCAACAGCTAACGTTAAAACATTCGGACAAGATGTAAATACAAATATTTTATTAGCAACATCTGCTACTGAAACTGATGAATCAAAATGTATAATCGTTGATATTACGGGAAGCGCAGTACAAAATAACATAGATATCGTAGCTAATCCAGACCTTAAAGGTAAACAGATAAAAGTACAAGGAAATATTGTTAATAACCTATTTGGTGGAGCTATTGCCATGACTAATATAATAGCTCAAGAAGGTGGAGCTGAAAATATAAGCGGTACTGAAGAAGAATTTTTTTCTGAAACATTTGGAACAGTTGAAAAAGTTGGTACTGCTTGGCCTAAAGTAGGAGTATTTAGTAATTACGATATGAAGTCTCCAATTGTATATTCCGATCAATATGGTAACTCTGATATCAGAAGTTCATCTTCACTATCAGCTAATGTTTGGTTTCCTAAAGATAAAAATGCGGAGTTGACTATAACCGGATTTAACACTTCGTATAAAAACGTAACAATTACTTTTGAATTAGCATCAAACGCTTTAAATCAAAATGCAAACGCTATAAAGGTATTATGTAATGGTATTCCTGCCATTTCTCAGCCTAATTTTGAATTTACAGCAACAAATAAATATCAGGAATTCTCAACAACAATACCGGATGGAACAACAACAATTACTTTTTTATCATCTGCAATTGCTAATAAAGCGGGCTATCGTTTAGACAATATAAAAATGAAAGGTACCAAAAAATATTAATCAATTAAAATTCCCAAGTCAGGAAAGGTGATGGAACAACAATATTGGAAGTCGAAAACTTTATTCTTTAAGAATATGAAAAGAAAAATAACGTTATGTATTATTATGCTTCTCTCTTCAATCACTGTTTTTTCGCAGCGGCAAACAGAATTGAAGGGAAATGTTATAAACTCAGCAACTAAAATGCCTGTTGCTGGGGTATTGATCACTCTTATTGGACAGAACCAAACTAAAACGACTGATGCGCACGGAGAATTTCATTTTATTGGAGTTGTGCCCGGAGATGATATTCTTTCGGTTTCATCTTCAAACGTCACTTCAATAGAAATACCCGTTAAGATTGAACCTAATACATTAACAGTAACTAATGACATTGCGGTATATGTCATTGAATCCAAAGATAACCTGTCGTTAACGGGAGTTATTGACGACGCTATAGTCGATGATGATGTAGACGGAATGTCACAAGAAATAAGTTCAATGATTATATTGTCAAATGATGTTTATTTGAACAAGGTGGGTTATCAATTATCCTCTCTCCGATTCAAAATAAGAGGATATGATAATATTTATCAAGAAAAATATATTAATGGAGTAAAATTCAATGATCAAAATCGTGGAAAATTTAATTATTCATCAATAGGCGCATTAAACGATGTAACCCGAAATGGAGATGTTGTGAATTATTTCGCTCCCAGTACATTTACGTTTGGAACTATAGGCGGCGCTGAAAATTTAAATATGCGTGCCGGTAGTTTTACTAAAGGCGGGAAAATATCAATGAGTTACACAAACAAAAATTACAATTACAGAGGAATGGCCACGTATTCCACCGGATTGATGGACGATGGTTATGCGTATACAATTTCAATTGGCGGAAAATATGCTGATGAAGGATACATAGATGGAACATCATACAAAAATTTTTCTTACGCTTTTTCGGTAGAAAAACAATTGAATAATGGTAAACACAGCATAACCTTTACTACATTTGGTTCGCCGGTAGAACGTTGGCCACAGGCAGGAACATATGAAGAAATCTACGATTTAGTAGGCAGAAAATACAATCCCAATTGGGGGTATCAAAATGGTAAAAAACGTAATGCCAAAGTTATCAAAGCTTTTGACCCAACAGGAATCGTATCTCACATATGGAAGATAAATCGCAATGCGACCTTAACAAGCGGAGTTGGAGTTCATTATTCTTTAGACAATAGAACTGCTATCGATTGGTACAAGGGTGCTGATCCCAAACCGGATTATTACCGCAATTTGCCATCATATCAAGATAACGAAGTTGCTAAAGAGTTTTATACAAATTTGTGGAAATCAGGAGATAAATCATTTACACAAATAAATTGGGATAAGATGATACATATCAATCAAACAACTGAAGATTTGGTTTACATGGTTGAAGCTCGTCATAATGATTTATTGGAAGGGACTTTCAATTCAACATTTAATTTAAATATAAAAGATAATATCAAACTGACCGCAGGAATTGAAGCAAGAAAAAGTAAATTGAAACAATACAAAACAGTAGAAGATCTTCTTGGGGCTAAATTCTTAAAAGATATAGACAAATATGCTGAACGTGACTTTGCAGGAAACAGTGAAGTAAAACAAAATGACCTAAATCATCCCGATAGGATCGTTTATACAAATGACGTATTTGGTTATAATTATCATTTAGATATTCATTCAGCCAACGCTTGGTTACAGCAACAATTTATAACTGCAAAAGTTGATTGTTATTTCGGTGCAAAAGTTTCATATACAGAGTTTGCTCGAAAAGGACGCATGAAAAACGGACGTTACCCAACAAATTCATATGGCAAAGGGAAAAACCATGACTTTATTGATTTTGCGTTTAAAGGTGGACTAACGTATAAAATCACCGGACGTCATTTTATTACTGCAAATGCCAATATTATGACTAACGCTCCGATTCCAGATATTGCATACACTTCTCCTCGTATT
>CALYRA010000148.1 GCA_945292135.1 uncultured Dysgonomonas sp. | reverse complement strand
TGAGTAATGCGGTTTATGCAAATGTCTCGACAGGTAGTTTCGGTGCATTATTCAAAACGAAGTTTATTCCCTATACAAATTTATACGCTAAATTAACGGGATACAGTTACAGCGTAAAGTATAAGAGAGGATACCTTTCAAGCGTTGAGACGACTACACCTATTGCAAAGAAAGCTTGGGGACGTCCGACTTTCACAGCCGAATTAAATGCCGACATGGTAGATGTTGTACCCGGTTTTACTTTATCTATGAATTATTTATTATCCTGCGGACGTAAAGCATACTTTGACGGCAATACCGTATCCATGAAAAACTTGAATGAACTGAACTTTAGAGCTGAATATCAATTATATGATTGGATGTCTATAAACGCCAGAGTAAATAATGTATTGTTCCAAAAGTATGAACGAATATACGGTTACGCTTTACAAGACTTCAATTTTATGGGTGGGATAAGTCTACGATTCTAAGCTTTAATTAATAATAGCGGATATAAAATTTACGAAAATTATACGGAACCCATTTTTAGAGATAAAACCTATTGATATTGATATAAAAAATATATAAATTGGACACGTATTAAATAATATGTTTTTTATTAAATTTAAACAATTATTTTATAAATAAATTAGAAAAGAAATTGTGAATATTAAAAAAAATTTATTAATTATATTTAAGTTTACACTTAAATAATTTATTTTCATATGATATAAAATAATGTGTGAATCAATTAAGATTCACCCTTTTTGTAGGAAAAATTTTGAGTAAGTTTTTAATCTCCAATATGTCTTCTAGTTTCCTTTATGGGTACATCTATCTGTTTCAAATCCTTTATCTTAGCATTATAACCACTTACCTTAACTTTGTACGTCTTAATCAATCCAAATATGTAACATTTTGTTTCCGTATCATATTTTGGGGTGATAAGCATATCTGCATCAGCTTGTTGTAATGCTTTGTACAAAGCTGCACTCTTGACCTTATCAACCTTATAACCAAAAATAGAATTACTTAAACCTGCATCCTTCGCTTCTGTAAATTTATTATCTCCTGATATTCGCCAAAAACCAAACAGATAAGTAGAACTTGCTTTTGCTTCTACTTTGTTTTTGTTAATATCCAAATCAGCTTTTAGTACATCAGTATGCACTTCTGTTCTTGCAAATGGTGCAACATAACCTGTTTTACTCACAGAACTACAACTGACTAATATCAGGCTTATAGCTGACATTAATAATAAATACATTTTTCTCATAATAATTGATTTATCAATATTTGCGCTTACTCTTTAAAAGGATTTTCAGCATATCTCCCTTATTATATTTTTTATTGAGGGACAAAAGTAAAAATAAATTAAAAATATTAACATATCCATTAGTAAAAAAATTATGATAAAATAACATTTTTGTAAGTGTATGAAAAAACAGAGGGGTAATCAAGAATTACTCAATAAGATTGCAAAGAGTATAAATCAATTAAGAGAAGAAAAAGATATCTCACTAGATACCTTTTACCTTGATAGTGATATACCCATAGCAAGGATAGAAGTAGGAAAAGTAAATGTGACAATTTCCACCCTTCAAGATATTTGTGATTATTTTAAAATAAGTTTATCAGATTTTTTCAAGGATATTTGAATTAATTATTAAATGTAAAATTAAAATTATGATTAAAATTGATATAATTACTATTCAAGATGTTCTAGGGAAAATGAATGGTTCATGAATGGGGATTATAATCTTATCTGACGATGTAAAAGCTGATAATTTAGACACAAGTAAAATGAAAGCTTCATTTGAACAAAAATTCTATAATTGTTTACACAATTCAAATGAATTATTGAGTAATATGTTCATGAAATTGATTTAACAACTGTACTAATTTTAAATCTATTTTTGAGGATAAATATATCTTATACTAACTTAAGATTTCCAAACAAGAAGAACTTTACTTTGCTTATAATAAAGATGGAGATGCAGTATTTGCATTAACTTTAAATTAGCCAAAGTTTGCAAAATATGGCTTTGATATGTATATCCATGAAAAAGAAGGGCTAAAATCATTTGAGCGAGTATTTGGGAATATCTAAACCTAATTTTTCAAAGTAATCTGCTGTAAATTATCTTCTTTTGATAAATTGTTGCAATATTCTTCATATCATTCATTGCACACAATGGGATGAACAGATACTTGTTTCAACTGTTAATTGCAATTTTAATACTCTTATTTCTAAATTAGGATTCATAATCTTATGTTTTACTATAAATATCGGGGTCAGAAGAGTCTGCCTGATATCTCAATTTAGAGGCTACGCCATTATATATAAGCCGTTCAATGCTTTCGGGATTACGGTCAGTAATCTTATCCTGCAATAAGAACGCTTCTTTTTTACGCCCTAATAAAGTTAATATTTGCGACTTGCGGAGAGTGCCATAATATTGGCCTTCTTCGGTCTGATCTAATTTAAGGACTGTGTCACTCAACTTTAAGGCTGTTTGAAGCAAAGTCGTATCCTTATTCTTTTGGAAATTGACCGTTAAGTGATTTATAGAATCATTCATCCGCAAAATAGTGGAATCATCAACTAATTGCATCGGATCTTCTACCTTCTTATTCGTACAATCAATAAATAGGAAACATAGTATAATTAACGGGGTTATAAAAAATTTCATAGGATGATTGTATGGATATATATTAATTATTCGTTTTCGGTAACGCTTATACCAATTCGTTCGATTCCTTTCAAGGGGTTATCTTTCATATTATGGGTTATTCCAAATACATAATTACGCTTTTCTGTGAAACGGTAATTGCGTTTGAAGGTAAGGGAGGTTTGATATAAATAACCGAATCCTCCTCCGTACCATCGCCCTTCTTCATCGGCTAAGAAATATTCCAATTCGGTATGGGTATCTTTAGTCATATTATAGAGATTATGGGTCACATTTAACGCAATGTTTCGGTAAGGATAGTTTGCATTATTTGTCAACTCGATTGTTATATCGTATGTTTTATTGAGTTCAAATTGTGAGGAGTCTATTTCAAAATAGAATACTTCTTCCCTATCCCATTCTCCGTCTTTTATTTCGCCAAATTGTGAATAGATCTCTTTTTGCATACATGAAGAGAATCCTAAAGAGAGACATATAATACAACCAATAATTATTAGGTTATTCTGTAGTTTTTTGGTTTTCAGACTTTCCATTATTATTTCTTGGTCTATTATTATTGTTTTTTCGTTTAAATTTATTGTTGTTATTTTTTGGTCTTTCGTCTTGCCGTATCGCAGAATTGGTATTTTCCGCTTTTACATTGGGTTTGATTTCCTTCTTGTTAGGACTGACCTGCGATGGGTTAACGGGATTTGAAGATTCTATATTATCGTTAGCGCCTTTTTTCTTTTTCTTCTTTTTGCGATTCTTTTTATCGTTGTCAAATCGATTGATATTTTCTTGTTCCAAAACGTCAAAAGACGTTGGTTTAGTTGTTTCTTTCTCTTCGTCAGTCGTCAAATGTAATGGTTTTTTACCATTTTTGTTCATCCTTATTATTTCGAATACTCTGTCTTTGGGTATCGTAACCAGATTGGCGCCGAAATTCTTATCGGTGGAATATGTCATCATACCTGACAATACATCTGTTTTGAACAAGTAATAAGAATTATCTTTCGTATCAAGCACGGCTTCGCGAGGGGGTAGTTTTCGTTGCGCTTCGACATAGGTATCAACTTCGAAATTGAGACAACATTTCAGTTTACCGCATTGTCCCGCCAGTTTTTGGGGATTAAGCGGAATATCTTGTAATCGGGCTGCTGAGGTTGATACTGATATAAAATTAGACATGGAGCTTGAACAACAGAGTTCTCGTCCACAGGGACCGATACCGCCTACCCGCCCGGCTTCCTGACGTGCGCCGATTTGTTTCATTTCTATCTTGATATGAAATTCGGAAGCGTAATCTTTTATTAATTGACGAAAATCGACACGACCATCGGCTATGTAATAAAAAATAGCTTTATTCCCATCTCCTTGATATTCAACATCGCTTATCTTCATATCAAGTTTAAGGTTTTCGGCTATTTCACGCGCCCTCAACATTGTTTTGGGTTCTTTTGCTTTGGCTTCGTTACTTTTATCTATATCATTCGGTTTGGCTAAACGGTAAACGCGCTTTACTTCTCCTCTGAAATTATTTTTCTTCATCTGCAATTGGACAAGCTTTCCGGTCAAAGTGACTTCTCCTATATCATGTCCCGGCGTGGCTTCGACAGCGACGATATCCCCGACATTGATTTCAAGATTATTGCTGTTCAGATAATAGCTTTTTCTTGTATTTTTAAACTGCACTTCTACCATTTGGGTATCCAATTGGGCTGCCGGGATATCTCTCAACCAATCATAAACTTCCAATTTGCATCTGCCTGCGCAGCAACATCCATTTTTTCTACATTTTGGCGGTTCTTTCGCTATCGCGACAGGCGTCGCCATTACCAGTGTTTTCTTTTTTTCTGTCAGGGTTACTTCTTCTTTTTTTTCGGTAATTTCGACCTTTTCTGCTGATGTTATTTCTTCTTCTATACTATTGCGGCGGGTATAATTAATTGTTGTTTTATTTTTTCCTTGGCAATCATTTATATTCGTTATTTTATTATCGTCTTGTTCTGAATTCATTTTATATATCTATTATTTAGAATAACAAAGCCCCATTATTTTGCTTTGTGGGTTTATATTTTTATCACCTCAAGGTGTTATTATCATCGTTTCAGGAGCATAGTAATTTTCAGGCACAAGTCAAAAAAAACCATACGCGCATTCACATTCTGCTCTATATGTATTCCGGCTAAAGATAATTCCTCCATAAAATCCTGTATGTTCCTTTCATTTATAAAGGGAGCAAAACGTTTGCCAAAATTACTTTCTTCCGTGCTAAGATACACAATTTTTGGTTGATTTAAATTACTTACGAAATATTCACGTATCATCCGTTGCGAATA
>CALYRA010000147.1 GCA_945292135.1 uncultured Dysgonomonas sp. | reverse complement strand
AGTTTTTTTAAAGAATGAGTTAATTCGTTAAAAAAACGATATCAGAACTTAACAAAACTTTATCCCTACCTCAATCATATAATTGATATCTAAGTATCTTACTTAAATTCAGAAGCATCGCAGACGATTCTTCCGGCGCTGATATTGCTAGAGAAGCTGATTTCTTTAATATTCGGGATAAGAAAGATGGGCTTACTTTTTCTTTCATTCTTTCTAATTGAGAGCGTAGATCTTCTGTTTCCAGCTGATTAATACGTTGTTTATTCATTAGCCAACTTTTAAATAGTACACTCATTGAAATACCCACTATATAAATTCCAGATATCAAGAACGAACGAACCAACTCGATAATGAGATTTATCTCCGAATAAGAATTGAGCGAGGAATCGAATATAGTATTCTTAGGTTTGAAAATAAAGTATTCAAAACCCAGATTAGTTACAATAGAGAAGGTTATTAATATTAACAATGTGACTGTGTATTGCAAATACTTACTCTTTAATAATAATTTCGGAACAAGAATATATAAATTGAAATAGATAATAGTCATGTCTAATATTAAAGAAAAAAGAATTATCCAATATATCTTATTTTCGAGAATAGAGTAATTTTTACCGTAAGTAATTAAAGTGCTATTTATCTCAATAATCGCAATAGATAAAATGAGA
This sequence comes from uncultured Dysgonomonas sp., assembly GCA_945292135.1. Lineage (GTDB taxonomy): Bacteria > Bacteroidota > Bacteroidia > Bacteroidales > Dysgonomonadaceae > Dysgonomonas. The sequence continues at coordinate 4,327 of CALYRA010000147.1, read as the reverse complement.
AAAATATGTCTCCATATTCCGAACCGTTTTTTTGTCAATAAATCAGACAGAAAAGTATATTTTTCTTTATTTGATTTCAATATTATTTTCTTTTTATCTAAAAATACTTATCATAGGTTAAAATTCAAGTTTATAATAGAGATTACTTATCGAAGAAGAATCTCTATTTTTCTCTATTGCGCCGGTTTTAAAATTATATCTGTGTCCATAAAATTCTTTTGCGCTTGTCGCATTTAAACCAACTATGCCCCATTCATACGATCTTTTTTTATTATTAACGCGATAGCTCAAGGTATAATTTAACAGGAGCATTGCCCCTAATTGTTTGGAGTAGGCTTTTCGTTCATTATATTGGGCTTCTTTATCAGGATCATTCATTGTTGCTTCAACGTCTAACGGAGAATAACGGTCACCGCCTTGTAACGTTAACCTAAGATTGGCGCTAAGTATTTTATTCTTCCTTTTTCCAAATATCCATTCCTTTCCTCCCGAAGCATTCAATATAAAATTCCGGTTAAATTTTGTATTATGCCAAACCCCATCTCCTCCCTTATATCTTGAATCAAACAATGTAGCAGTTATCAAATAATAATAGCCTTTATTAAGATATCGCTCCAAAGTAATATCGATACCTAAATTTGTTCCTTTCCCTTTATTAACCAAAGGTTCTTCAACATAAAACTGATCCCTGTTTAATACTGAGTAAGAACTATCCGCTATTACCGGAACATCATAAAGATACTGAAAATATGGTTCAATCTTTAAATTAGTGTTGTCTGATAATTTATAACTATAAGTAAACATCGCATGATGCGCTTTTGTGAAATCTAAATTTTTATTCACTGATTTGCTTCTTGTGCTTTGTGTTTTTACAAAAAAAACATCTATTTTTTCCATTCTACTATGCATACCGTATGCAATTGCAAAATAGGTTCGATCTCCGCTCTTCCACTTCATGGAAATACGGGGTTCAATAGTCCAATGATTATTTAGGGTTAGAATTTGGCTGTATATACCCTGATTGAATGTCATTCTATCGCTAAGTCCAAACGATGCGCTTGTATAGCCCGATATTAATTCAGTATTTCCTTTACCTTGTGAAATCGTTTCGAGAGGATATGCTTCATGAGGTGCTTTTTGCAAATTCATTCCATAAAACATTTTTGTATAAGTAAATCCTGTTTTATTGGTAAATCTATGGCTGAATTTTTTATTTAGATATGTGTTGAAAATTAAATTGGTAGTATGACTATCAAGATATCCATAAGGAGTTGAGTTCATATTGGCGTCAAATACATCCTGTTTCACATTATATTTCGCATATGTACTTGCCAAAGAGCTTTTCAACATCGTATTATCATTGAAGAAATAGCGATGCGTTAATCCACCCGAAAGCATATATTGCTTTGATTTACCTTTATTTCTATCTGAAAAATATTCCCATTTTTCCTGATCTTTTTCGAATTTTTGTTTATAGCTATCATATAATGCAGTACCCCAAACGGAAAAAGTGCCTGTTTTTTTTGTCGGAAAGTTTAGTTTGAAATTCAAGTCCTGATAGTTAAAATGATTTGAGGTTGAATCTTTATCCATCTTATTCATCAAACCAATAAGCGAATACCGATAGTTTATAATATAGGAAGAATTTTGTTTCTTATTAATCGCTCCTTCGGATGCTAAATCTATCCCTAAAGTTCCAATTTGTAAAGTATATTCTCTATTTTGAGTATTCGCATTTCTCATGCGCATATCAAAAACTCCTGATACTGCATTGCCATATTCAGCGAGAAAAGCGGCGGAGAAAAAATCAGAATTACCAAGAACCTTATTGCTCAGTGAAGATAGTATACCCCCGCCAAGGGTTTGTATATCGGCAAAGTGATTGGGATTTGGTATTTCAACATCTTCTAATTTCCATTGTAGCAGATGTGGCGCGTTACCGTGAACGGATATTCCATTTGAAGATGGTGCAGACGCGATTCCCGCAAATGAAGAAATTAAACGGGCGGGATCATCCAATCCTCCTGCAAAGCGGCTAGCTTCTTCCACGCTTAACATACGTGCTCCTGTCAGTGCCATTTTATTTATTGGGGCATCTTTTTCATAAGCGCTTATAGTAATTTCACTTAGTTCATGTGAACTTTCCGTCATCGGAATTTCCAAATAGACTTCTTTTGATGTAGTTACAAGGATTTCACGAATAAAAAATGGTTGGTAACCTATACATGTTGCTTGAATAGTATGTCTTCCTACCGGTACATTTTTCAATATAAAATTTCCTTGCTCATCTGTTGTCGTTCCTATCTCAGGTATATCCGATATTCCAATTGAGATGAAAGATAATGGTTTTCCGGACTGAGAATCAACGGTTATGCCACGTATCGTTTGAGTAAATTGATCGTTTGTTACTTGTGCTTTTATATGAGCATAACATAAGAATCCTATTAAAAAGCTAATAACAAAATATTTCATATCTACGACTATTTATAGAATTTAACATTTTGTAAATCTATATTTAGTTTTATTAGCATTCAAAAAAAGTAGACAAAGACATGTTTTTGATAGACGGATGGGGCTGAAATGATAAAAGAATATAAGATGGACAATGATTTATTATAGTATTAAAAGGTAAAAAGCGGTTAATTCAAATAAATTATAATCATTGTCATAGATTTTTTGTCCTATGAAAATGAAATATAGAAGATAATAGTTTGCTCGTTTCTAAATCATTGTTTATTGTTCAGATTCCATTTTTTTATATATACTCTTAAACAGATAAATTTCATATCTTCTTTTGTTATATCTTTTAAGGTTGTTCAAATTCAAAAAGCATATTAAAAGAACATCAGGTTGTAGAAAATCGAGTAAACTTTGGATTTGAAAATACGGATTAAAACAAAAAAATATATGTAATATTCTATTATTGAATTTTACAAAGCGAATTTTAGAAAAATATAAAGATCATGCTATATGCTATGTCAAAAGTAGACCTTAAGAATTTATGATCTAACCAAAAATAAACACTTTCGTTTTTCATGCCTAAAATCTTATAATTCTGACCAAATCATTGAAGAATGTTTCGGGATCAGTGGTAAGTCATTCTCTACAAACCTTTCTTTTTCAGATATTTTATATCCTGTATTTTTGCTAATACAGGATTCATAAAAGTACCTTTTTTATCTCCAAATATAACCTAATGATTTCGAAACATTCAGACATGAAATTTAGGAATATAATGAAAATAAAGAATGATAAATTGCTAAAATTGAAATGTACATGTCATCATTTAATAAGTTCGCGTCATTGTAACAGGAACGCAAATAATATAATCCGCTGAATTTTTAAAATTATCATCTAAAAGCTGTATATCCTCTTGTTGTACCGTTGTGATCGTTTTTATTTTTAGTGAAGGATTATAAAGCTTCAGAAAATAAACGATTCCATCATGCCAATCGGTATGGTAACAGCCATTGTAATGAATAAATACATGATTTTTTTCTAAATTCTTATTTATAAAATATGCCATAGTAGCGTCTTTCAGAGCCTGAGCTTTAGCCAGAGCAAGAGGATTCTTTGACATCATAGACATGACAGACCCTTGAGAAGCCATGATCGAGTCCGCTTTAAATGGTATAGGAAGAGGAGCTATCAATTGTTTTGCCTCATCTGATAATGTTTGCAAAACAGTTTCATTACCTTCCCGATGCAACAGGTCGGCATACCGACGGGGAACATTAGTAGCTATAAATTTTAATAACGAATCTTTTGCGAAACTAACGAGAGGTTCATAGTCGGTGCTATAATTAGGCCAAAGCCTACAATCGTCTAAAAAACGTTTAGCGGAAGTTTCTCCATGCAAAAATTCGTTTAATATTAACTGCGTATCAGACTCGAACATTTCTGCCCCAAGCGTTATAGCTCCATTCATCTTATTGAAAAGTGAAGCGGTAATTTCATACTCCAACCAGTGTGAGATCGGATTGTTATGATATTCGCCTATGAATACTACGTCATTAGAAGCTAAATCTTCAATCATTTTTTGATAATCGGCTCGTACGCCCGACATGTCATATAAGACATAAGCTTCTTTTGTCGTCTGCGAAGACAAAGAAATAGTGGATAAAATAAAAAGGGTTAATAAATAAAATCTCATTTCTTACTATTTTTTTTAATTGTTATTACCATATAATTATCAGAGTCAAGATATTTACGAAAAGCTTCTTGAATATCATGCGTAGTTATATTATTTAAAATTGCGTCGTAGTCTGCAAATTCGCTTACAGATTCATTCTCCAGATATATTTCTTTCAACTTGTCTCTCCATATT
>CALYRA010000146.1 GCA_945292135.1 uncultured Dysgonomonas sp. | reverse complement strand
TGAAAATACCGAATATACAGAGGCAAAACGTGATTTAGGACACCTTCAGAGTCGTGTGGGTTATTTTGGAAAGCCGTTGTAATATGGAGAAATTGTTGTAAAAAAAACTGTCAGCACAATTTGAGACTGTAAACAATACCAATAATAGTCTTACCGAAGAAAGCGTATCCTTGAATGCGCAAATTGCCCAGCTCAAAGATCAGATAAACAAGTCCATAATAACCAGTCCGATAAGCGGAACAGTATTGTCAAAATATGCCGAACCGGGCGAATTGGCTGTATCGGGAAAAGCATTGTTCAAAATAGCCGATATCGACACAATGTATCTTAGAGCCTATATAACCGCCAGTCAGCTGACTACAGCCAAGATAGGGCAAAAGGTAAAGGTATATTCCGATTTAGGCGAATCGGACAGAAAAGAATATGATGGAAAAATCGTATGGATTGCCGATAAAGCGGAATTTACGCCAAAAACAATACAAACGCGTGACGAAAGGGCTAACCTTGTTTATGCTGTCAAGATAGAAGTAAAAAACGATGGCTATATCAAAAAGGGAATGTACGGAGAAGTTAAGTTTTAACAATGAAAAAAAATATCTGATGAGTGCAGTTTCGGTTCAAAAAATAAATAAAAGTTACAAGCAAGTCAAGGCTTTGAATGATATTAGTTTCGAAGCTCAGATAGGAGAGATTTTCGGAATTATAGGACCCGACGGCGCCGGAAAGACTACATTATTTCGTATATTAACTACATTGCTCTTAGCGGACAGTGGGACTGCAACAATTGATGGCGATGATATTATAAAAGATTACAAAAAGATAAGGCAAAAGATAGGATATATGCCCGGTAAGTTTTCTTTATATCAGGATTTGACAATAGAAGAAAACCTAAATTTTTTCGCGACTATCTTCAATACTACCTTAGAAGAAAATTATTATCTTATTGAAGACATATATCGACAAATAGAACCATTTAAAAAACGGCATGCAGGAAAATTATCCGGAGGTATGAAGCAGAAACTCGCATTATGTTGCGCATTGGTACATAAGCCTACCGTTCTTTTCTTAGACGAACCAACAACAGGTATAGACCCCGTGTCGAGAAAGGAGCTTTGGGAAATGCTGAAAAAATTGAAAACACAGAATATTTCTATCATAGTATCAACACCCTACATGGACGAAGCCTCGCTTTGCGACCGGATAGCTTTTATTCAGGATGGACGCTTTTTCGAAATAGACACTCCTCAAAACATTATAAATAAGTTTCCCTCAAAACTATGGGCTGTCGAAGCTGAAAATATGCCTCATTTATTGCGTGATTTGCGTAAAAACGAGCATATCAAAAGTTGCTTCTCATTTGGATAAAATCATCATGTCACAGTTGATGATGTATTAACGATCTATGAATTGAAGAAATCATTAATGAAGGATGGGCATACCCGCGTCGATGTACATAGTATAGAACCAACTATTGAAGATTGTTTTATGCAAATAACAGAACGAAAGAAATATGAATGAAATAATAATCAAAGTGAACCAGCTGACTAAAAAATTTGGAGATTTTACGGCTGTCGATCATATCAGCTTCGAGATAGGTAAAGGTGAAATTTTTGGCTTTCTTGGGGCAAACGGTGCTGGTAAAACTACTGCCATACGCATGCTTTGCGGGTTAAGTATTCCCACTTCGGGAGCCGGATTTGTAGCCGGATTTGATATAAATAAGGAACAGGAAAAGATAAAAAAGAATATTGGTTATATGAGCCAGAAGTTTTCACTCTACGAAGATCTTAAAGTATGGGAAAATATGCGGCTTTTTGGTGGAATATATGGAATGAAAACGGCTGATATAAACATAAAAACCGATCGTATATTAAACAATCTGGGTTTTATTTCCGAGAAAAATACGCTTGTTCGTGATCTCCCTTTGGGGTGGAAGCAAAAGTTAGCCTTTTCAGTATCTATATTTCACTCACCCAAGATAGTCTTTTTGGATGAGCCTACCGGAGGAGTAGACCCGGTCACTCGAAGACAATTTTGGGAAATGATTTATGAAGCAGTAGATAATGGAATAACAGTATTTGTTACTACTCATTATATGGATGAGGCTGAATATTGTAACAGAGTATCCATTATGGTTGACGGTCGGATCGAAGCTTTGGATTCACCTAAGAAGCTTAAAGAAAAAATGAATTCGCAAACAATGGATGAAGTTTTTCAAAAGTTTGCCAGAAAAGCAACGCGTAATGCAGATTAGAATATGAAACAGTTTGTATCATTCATAAAAAAAGAATTTCTCCATATATTCAGAGATATCAGGACAGTGTTAATATTGTTGGGTATGCCCATTGTCCAAATAATTCTTTTTGGATTTGCTTTAACAACTGAGGTAAAGGATGCACAGATTGCAGTCTATGACTTGTCGAAAGATGTTTCAACCCGACAAATAATTCAGAAGATTCAAGCAAATAAATATTTTACGCTAGTTAAATATTTGGATAGTCCCGATCAGATAGAGCAAGTGATGAAAGAAGGCAAAGCTGGTATGGTTCTGGTCTTCGATAGTGATTTTCACGCCAATCTGCTAAGCACGGGCGAAGCTGCTATACAGATTATAGCGGATGCTACTGATCCCAATCAAGCCACGACGATGACAAATTATGCGACGAGTATCCTCAATCAATATCAACAGGAAATGGCTTCGCAGCAAAATGCGAGCATAAGAATCGTTATCCAAACAAGAATGCTCTATAATCCGCAAATGGAAGGCGCATATAACTTTGTACCCGGGGTTATGGGGATGATCCTTATGCTTATTTGCGCTATGATGACCTCAATTGCCATTGTCCGGGAGAAAGAAAAAGGCAGCATAGAAATATTGTTGACCTCACCAGTCAAACCAATATTTATCATTATTTCTAAAGCTGTACCCTATTTTACATTATCAGTAGTTAATCTGATTGTGATACTCTTATTATCGGTTTTTGTGTTGAAAGTACCCATCGCAGGCAGCCTGTTTTTAATATTCCTTACATCATTTCTTTTTATTCTGGTTGCTTTGCTACTTGGGTTATTAATATCAAATCTTGCCGAAACACAGGTCGCAGCGATGTTAATCTCGGGTATGGGGCTTATGATGCCTACCATGTTATTATCAGGTATGATGTTTCCCATTGAGAGTATGCCAATGGTTTTACAATATTTGTCGAGCATTATGCCCGCCAGATGGTATATCGAAATCATAAAAAAATTAATGATTCAGGGGGTAGATGGCGTATATATCCTAAAAGAATTCATTATTCTGGTAGTAATGATTTTATGCCTACTTGCGGCTAGTCTGAAAACTTTTAAAGTGAGATTACAATAATAAATAAATCCGGTTTTATGTTAAAATTTTTATTGGAAAAAGAATTTAAGCAAATATTCAGGAATTCCTTCCTGCCCCGATTGATTATTATGATGCCTGTCATGATTATGCTTATCATGCCTTGGGCTGCCAATCAGGAGATAAAGAATATAAAGTTGTCGGTGATTGATAATGACCATAGTTCCTATTCGGAACGTTTGATACACAAAGTTACGGCTTCAGGTTATTTTATTCTTGAAGATGTATCAAATTCGAATAGTGAAGCAATGAAAAGTATAGAATCGGGTAAGGCAGATATAATATTAGAAATACGTCCCAAATTTGAACAAAGCCTTATAAAAGACCGATTGGCGGATGTGATGATTTCAGCCAATGCGGTTAATGGAACAAAAGCGGGTTTAGGATCTTCTTACCTGACTATGATAGTCAATGATTTCACGAATGAACTTATGTCGGAGTCGGGAATCGATGCCGAAAAGGAAATAATGTCGGGCATAAAAATTACTCCTCATAATAAATACAACATTTATCTCGATTATAAAGTGTTTATGGTACCTGCTTTAATAGTTATGTTATTAACAATGCTTACGGGTTTCTTGCCTGCATTGAATATAGTCGGCGAAAAGGAAAGCGGTACATTAGAACAAATGAATGTAGCGCCTGTAAATAGGCTTTTATTTATTTTAGGAAAACTCATTCCTTATTGGATAATCGGGTTTGTAGTTCTTAGTATTTGTTTTATTCTGGCTAGGCTGGTTTATGGTCTTTCGCCGGTTGGTAGCCTTTTAACTATTTATCTATATGCAGGTATATATATACTTACGGTATCAGGATTAGGTCTCGTTATTTCGAATTATTCTGAAACGATGCAGCAAGCTATGTTTGTGATGTATTTTTTTATACTTATCTTAATACTGCTTAGCGGCCTGTATACTCCGGTGAGCAGTATGCCCGAATGGGCGCAAATGATTACGAAAATAAATCCATTGAGTTACTTCATACAGGTAATGCGTTCTGTCTATCTAAAAGGAAGCGGTATCACGGATTTATTACCCCAGCTGTTTGCTCTGTGTGGTTTTGCATTTGGATTAAACGTATGGGCTATAGCAAGCTATAAGAAAAGCAGCTAAGAGTAAACTGAGGATATAGCAATAAACGATGAATGACTTTGCCTTTCAAATTCTTATAATAGTTGCCGTTCGTATTCCAATAAATGCTATATCTATGAAACTGTAATTCGAAAAAGGATATGATTAAGGATAAGATTATTTAAAATTGTCTTTAAAATATTGGAGTGACAATATTGGGCATCATTAAAATAATTAACTTTGGAGTAAATCAATAGCTTATAAATCGTTTATATGCATCAACAGCTACTTCAAAACATCGCTACAAAATACCAATTATCGAATTTAGATATTGAACTGTGTAAAAAATATTTTGAGCCGATATTTTATTCTAAAAATAAAATTATTGAAAAGGCAGGTCAAGTACCTCAATATCTATATTATATAGTCTCCGGTTTTATGCGTTTATTCCACTATGATGACAATGGAGACGAAGTCACTTTACATATCAATTGTCCTCATGGTTTTTTTACTTCCTTTTCCAATTTTTCCGATCAGACTAAATCCGAAGACAATATTGA
>CALYRA010000145.1 GCA_945292135.1 uncultured Dysgonomonas sp. | reverse complement strand
GTAATGCCGGATGTATCAACAGATATTATGGTCATTTTGATATTAATAATCAAAATGAGTTTTTACTGCCCGATCTAGCTATTACAACGATGACATGCATAGATGAAAATCAAGAGCCGCTTTTTCTTGATACTTTAAGCGAACCTGCTACTATCGCAATAAATGAAAAGGGTGAATTAATTTTAACAAATAAAGAAAACGTAGTAGTTATTAAATTTACAAAAGGAGAAAAACCGAAAGGAGAAATCATCTTTTGTATATGGAAAGAATATCGGCGTAGTAACAGCATTGAGTAGAGCACAAATTATAAGTGATAATATAATAGAATTATGTAAAGACCCTTTCTTTAATCAAGACTCCCTGATTTATTGTAGATGATAGTGGTATTTTTCAGATACAATATGCGGGCATTACAGATTATCAAGCTAAAGTTTTAAAGAAGACAAAGGAAGAAATAGCCACAACATATAAATCTATTATTATTATTAACAAAATTGATTTTGTAAAAAAAATAATAGCTGAAAAAATATATTATTAAGGATTGCATTATCCATTTTAGCTTTAATAATTACAGTATTTCTAATAAAAGCCCTAAATACAATATTCCGAAAACTTGCCAATTTGATTGGTGAATTAGAAAGATATACTCTTAAAGCTATATATTATATTATTGATGCGGAAAAACAAATAAAATTATTGCAGCTGATTATGATGCAAAAATAAAAATTTTATTCCATATATAATGGAAGGAGTATTTTCAAATTATTTTTGGCTAAACACTACAAATTAGAAAAATAATTGTTTATACTATGGATATAAATTCATATCATTTAATTATAATTGTATAATTGCTTTTAGTAAATTTGCGTCTAATAAAACATGGTAATAGAATAATGGTTGATTCAATACTCAAGGTTACACTCGTTCAATTGGATATAGCCTGGGAAAACAAATCAGTAAATCTTGCAAAAGTGCACAACTATATATCCGCAAAATATATGGATACAGATGTTTTCGTGTTACCTGAAATGTTTTCTACCGGATTCACAATGAATAGCAAAAATCTTGCGGAAACTATCCAAGATGAAACGATATCTACATTAAAAAATTGGGCAAACAAATATAATGTTGCAATATGTGGTAGTTTTATTGCTAAAGACAATGAAAATTATTACAATCGCGGTTTTTTCATTTCGTCTGATAAAGAATATTATTATGATAAACATCACTTATTCAGAATTGGTGAAGAACCTAAGTTTTTCTCACCGGGGGATAAGCGGCTTGTATTTAATTATAATGGATTTAATATTTGCCTACTCATTTGTTATGATCTTCGCTTCCCGATTTGGTCTAGAAATGTCGATAATGAATATGATTTATTAATATATACAGCTAATTGGCCATCCAGCAGAAATGATGTTTGGAATACCTTACTCAAAGCACGTGCTATTGAAAATATGTGTTATGTATGTGGAGTAAACAGAATCGGCAAAGACGGATGCGGATTAAGTTATGACGGATATTCTAAGGTAGTAAATGCTAAAGGAGAAGAGATGAGTTCAATATGTCACGCAGAAGATTCTGAAACAATAATATTATCTAAGAATGAATTGTATAATTTTAGGACAAAATTTCCGGTATGGAAAGATGCAGATAAATTTGAGATTAGAAAAAACTAACAATTAAATTAAATTAGAGAAATGAAAAAAAATTTCAAACTGGCAGCATTTATTATGGTATTCGCTGCAATGATGGCTTTCGGTCTACAAAGTTATGGTGCTCAACCTTTTGATAAATCAAAATTGGAAGGATATTGGGTATTAACAGAATTGAACGGAAAAGATGCTAAAGAATTATTTAAAGGTTCAATTCCAACTATTGAATTTAACTTGACGGACACGCTTGTTACCGGTAATGCCGGATGTAACAGATATTTTGGTAAATTTGATATTAATAATCAAAATGAGTTTTTAGCTCCCAATCTGGCTTCTACAATGATGACGTGCGTATATGAAAATCAAGAACCGCTTTTTCTTGAAACTTTAAGCAAACCTGCTACTATCGAAATAAACGAAAAAGGTGAATTAACTTTAACAAATAAAGAAAATGTAGTAGTCATTAAATTTACAAAAGGAGAAAAACCAGAAGAAAAAGAAGCCACCGCACCTGTTACAATGGAAAACCTTATTGGTAAATGGACTTTAAAATCAATGGCTGATAAAAATGTATCAGACTTGTTCAAAGATAAAATGCCAACTATTGAATTTGCAAATGATAGTACCGTAAACGGTTATGCAGGTTGTAACAACTATCGTTCAAAATACGAAATAAACGAAGAATCTGTTATAACTTTCGGTTCTTTAATGTCTACAAAGATGGCATGTCCAAGTTTGGATGGAGAAAATCAATTCAGCATAATATTGTCAACCCCATCTCAAGTTACAATAAATGATAGCATATTATCATTCATAAAAGATGGTATAAATGTTGCAGAATTTTCTAAAGTAAACAAATAATTGTTTTTTTCGCGAAAAAATTAAAACAGGATTAAAATTTTAATCCTGTTTTTTTATAATAAATCTACCATAATTAATTCTTATGATACTTTAATAGTATTGAAAAAAAATAGTCAGAAGAAATCTCTTCCGACTATTCCAAACTTAGTAATATTTTATCTATATTTTTAATTAGCACTTTCAAATTGTTCAAGGAACCGTTTATCATTTTCGGAAAACAAACGTAAATCTTTTACTCTGTATTTCAAGTTAGTAATACGTTCTATACCCATTCCCAAAGCATAACCTGTATATACTTTACTGTCTATACCACAATTATCCAAAACATTCGGATCTACCATTCCGCAACCTAATATTTCAACCCAACCTGTATGTTTACAGAATGGACAACCTTTTCCACCACATATATTACATGAAATATCCATTTCGGCGCTAGGTTCTGTAAATGGAAAATATGATGGACGAAGACGAATTTTTGTATCAACTCCAAACATTTCTTTCGCAAAATAAAGTAACGCTTGTTTAAGATCAGCAAATGAAACATTTTTATCAATATATAATGCTTCCACTTGATGGAAGAAACAGTGCGCACGATAAGATATAGCTTCATTGCGATAAACACGTCCCGGACAAATAATGCGAATAGGAGGTTGTTGTTTTTCCATAACACGAGTTTGTACAGATGAAGTATGTGTACGTAATAAAACTTGAGGTTCGTGCGATATAAAAAATGTATCTTGCATATCGCGCGCAGGATGATCTTCGGCGAAGTTTAAAGATGAAAATACATGCCAATCGTCTTCAATTTCAGGTCCTTCTGCTATGGTAAATCCTAAACGACGGAATATATCACATATATCTTTTTTTACGATAGATAGAGGATGACGTGTACCAAGTGGAATAGGAGCGGCAGTTCGTGTAAGATCAATAGATTCATCAGTTGATTGGTTATTCTCCAATGATTCTTTCAACTCATTTAATTTTTCCTGAGTTTTTACCTTTAGAACATTCAATTTCATACCGATTTCACGTTTCTGATCGGCAGCTACGGTACGAAATTCATCCATCAAGGCTGATATTTCTCCCTTTTTACTCAAAAATTTAATACGTATAGCTTCTACTTCATCCACACTGGCTGCTTTCAAAGTTTCGACTTCAGCCAAGAGTTTGTTTATCTTATCTATCATCGGTTTTATATATTTTACACGAACTGCAAAAATACACTTTTCTTTCTGATTTTATATTCAATTGAATTGTCTTTTTTCAAAGCTTATTTGAAAAGTTTTACTTGATGGTATAAATATTAAATTCGTAAGTTACTTTAATTTGTATCCCATTATAAGTATCATTAAAATGGATTTTTTTTTCTTGTTTTTCAGACCAGTTTTTATATTTTGATTTTTGATATGTATAACCTATCCCGAAACTTAGCGCCTGAGTTCGATTAGTAACGCAACTAATACCCACACTTGGATTAAAATAAAACCCTTTACCTTCTATTGGTGAATATCCTCCTTTAAAATCAAAATAGGGAGTCACATTACTATCTATGAAATTGATACGCGGATTGATAAATAAAGGAACGGAAGATTCTTTATTATTGAGTGTCATACTGTAAGATAATCCTACGCCAAGATAAAAAATCGGATCAAATTGAAAACCTAGTGAAGTTGCCCAATCAAATCGATTGTTTTTAATAGTCCCAAATCCTTGCGTATAGGCATAATCTAAAAATACCCGAATCCCTTTTATATCCCGATACCATCCAAAATGTCTTTCATTTGCGCGTCGGTATAAAGCATTTAAGTCTATTTCATCTGATGAAGCATTTTTCCCATCAATTAAGGCTGGAACATCATTATACATGGGCTTAGGTACATCAGCTTTCATTGTTTGAACGATCGGTTTAAACTGCATTTTATCAATCAGTAACTCACTCATTTGCGGAGTATTTGAAGGCTCAAACATGGATTGTTTGGGATTATTGGAATTAGTTGTAGCAGCATTACCTTCAGCTTGTAATCTTCGATCTGAAATTACTTGAGTTTCTTCCATTTTACCGCTTATCGGTTCTTTGACAATCTTTGCTATATCTATCATTGGATAAGTATATACACTATCAGTTAGTGTACGAATATTTGTTCTTTTGATGCTTACTCTAACTTTAGGAATTTGGTAAACAATTGTTCCTTTTACAGAAGACCCGTCTTTAAAGTAAATAACATCAATATATTTTGTCTTTTGAGGGGTTTGACAATGAATCCTTGTAAAAAATGGATAGATAACTAATAGTGATAAATACAAGATTTTATTCATGATATTTGTGATTTATGTTATAAATGGAAAAAGCAATAGTAATTAAATTATTTCTATAAGTTTTAATTTGAAATAAAATTTATAATATCAATTATTTTATTTTTATTTGTATTTACAATTTAAATATATTTTAAAAATTATTCTGTTTTTTAAATTTTTTTATTTGTTTGAAAATATTTTTATGTTTTAACTTTGTAATTTTGTTGGCTTTTGGGTTCTGTATTGCT
>CALYRA010000144.1 GCA_945292135.1 uncultured Dysgonomonas sp. | reverse complement strand
AAATGCAGTTCGGTCATCGGGAGGAAGTCCGTTGATGATTTCTGAAATTTTATGAGCTGATAATTTGTTTATTAGCCGTTCTTGTGTCGGTACATCCAAAATTCTGAATGTATTGATAGCCCTTTTTAAGTCTAATGTGTCAATTATTAAAGGAGCATAATCCGGAAGTTCATCTATTAGGTCTTCGACATCTGATATATTTAAATCATTCAGATACTCTTTTAATAGAGTAATGTCTCCGGCCTCTATAAGAGATAAAGTTTTTTTTGTAATAAATTCTACACTTGTCCTCATCCATAGAATAATTAATTAGATTAGTAATACAAAAACAATTTATAAAGCTAAAATGTTTTTGGGATGAATTCTTTCAATGTATCAAAAGATACAGATAATTAATATTATCAACAATATCAAATAATCTTTTTTGAAAAACGTGTGGCAAAGATAATTTTTTCTGTTAAATAACCGGTTATTTCAATTCTAAAAAACCATGAATATGAAATATCTTTTGATTTAAAATATTATTTTTGTTTTCAACAACAATTTTCGAAACTTAATATTATTAGATGAATAAATATATTTTATCTTTTGTAGTCTCTTTTCTGTCTTTGGCTATTTTTTTCTCTTGCGAAAAGGATGATAATACCAAAGATAAGAGCTCTCCCGAAATTTTAGATATAAAAATAAATCGGAATGATACAATCAGTTATAATGGCATTATTTATACGATCAATTTAGACAAATATCGGGATGGAAATAACGCACTCCCGGACTCAATTATTCCTGATACGATTGTTACGGGACGAAAAATAAAATTTTCGGCGAGGTTTAAAGACGATAAAAGTTTGTCTACATATACCATAAAGATGTATTTCTCTGATACTATTTTATCGAATAAAGATGAAAATAAAAACTTCACGTCTTGCCGGATGTTAAATTATCATGATCCTAAAACTGGCGAACAAAAGGATACGGCTTTGTGCGTGATTGATACATGGTCAAGCCGTATTTTTGGTCAAACAGATGTCTTGGAGGTTCAAAGTGATATTGTTGTCCGTTCTACATATTCCAAATCCGTCGAATTGGATGATAAATCCCATCAAACTAAAGATTTACCTGTAAAGAGGGGATTTTATAATTTTGATATCCATTGTATAGACAAGTCTGGAAAGGAAACTGTTGTTCGTCGTAAAGTTTATATAGTTTCCAGAGAAAATTTTATAAGTGAAAGAAAAATATAAAATATCAATATATTATATTTAAGAACAATCGAAGCGTATATTGAAAATATACGCTTTTTTATGTCCTTTTTAGAATCAGCGTATATAAAATCTTAACTTTATGCTTCCAATTATTTAAATAATAAAACCAATGAAAAAAAAACAAATTAATCACAGTAGAACTTATCGATTCCGAAAGTTTTCGCGAAAATCTTACAGCGCATTTACAAGTATGCACAAAGTTGTTAGTATCGGTGTGATAAGTAGTTGTATGCTGATTTTTGCTCATGTCGAAAAAATTTCGGCTCAAGTTCAACCTGAGCAAAGGCATTCCGAATTAATGGAAAAAGAGCTTGAAGAAGTGATGGTTACAGCTTCATTGGCTCCGCGACCATTAAATCAAACAGCTAAAACTCTTACGATAATTACTAGGGAACAAATAGCTCAAGCGCCCGTTCAAAGCCTTCAAGACCTCTTAAATTATGTATCCGGAGTAGATGTTACCCAACGAGGCGGGCATGGCGTTCAAGCCGATATTTCGGTAAGAGGAGGAACAGCGGATCAGACAGCGATTTTACTTAATGGAGTTAACCTTTCCAATTCACAAACAGGGCATTACAGTTTCGATATTCCAATTAACCTTTCAGACCTCGAACGTATCGAAATTATTCAAGGATCATCATCTTTAATTTATGGAGCTAGCGCTTTTTCAGGTGGTATAAATATTATAACAAAAAAGGAAAAAGAAAGTAGTAATTATATTCGTCTGGGAGCAGGGACACATAATCTATATGATGTAGAAGCCAGAAATAGTACATCAATAGGTAAAATAATTAACACCTTTTCGTTTGGTTATAATACATCCGAAGGATATATTGCAAATAGCGATTATGACATTTACAACGCTTTGTGGCAATCTCAATTTAAAATTCAGAAAAATAATAAAATTGATTTACAATTAGGATATAATAATAAACGCTATGGAGCCAATACTTTTTACTCACCCAAATTTACCCAACAATACGAACGAACCGATACTTATTTAGGAACACTGAGGGGATATTTTTCAGTGAAGGAGGATTTGAAATTCCGTTTTATTCCCACACTATATTGGACTCGTCACCATGACCAGTTTGATTTGACAAAAAATAGTCCGGAAGGAAGAAATTATCATCGGAATGATACCTATGGAGGAAGTTTCAATATGCAGTATAAATCAGGAATCGGAACTACAATATTAGGATCTGAATTACGAAAAGATGAGATACTCAGTAGTAATCTTGGAAAAGAAAATAAACTTCACGGATCGTATTATTCAAAATACGATAGTCGAACTAATAGCAGTATAGCATTGGAACACTCAATAAAATTAAATTCTTTGATTGTATCGGCAGGAGCGATGATGAACTACAATTCGAGAGAGAAAAATACATATCATTTTTTGCCTTCAGTAAGTGCCAGTTATTCATTGAATGACAAATTCAGAATATACTCTTCATGGAGTAAGGCTGTACGTCAGCCAACGTTTACTGAATTATATTATAAAGCTGAAACCCACGCAGGTAATGATTCATTAAAAACTGAACGATCAGAAAATATTGAATTAGGTTTTAAATATCAGAATAATTATTTGTCAGTCTATATGACAGGCTATTTGATGTGGGGTAATAATATGATTGATTGGATAACGCAAAAAGGTTCGGATGTTTGGCAATCGTGTAATTTAGCGGAAATAGATAAACAGGGAGTAGAGGTAGGCGTTAAACTCCGTATGGCAGAATTGTGGAAAGGATTTGGACAGAATTCCACTTTATCAATAGATTATGTCCGTATGCATCAGAAACGAAATAAAATTGATGATAATTTTGAATATAATAATGTATTGAATTATCTAAGAGATAAATTTACGGCATCCTTTACGCATCAAGTTATTGATAACTTTACGCTTGGGTGGTTTTTTCGTTTTCAGAAACGAGAAGGTCAATATAAAAAATATATTGACAAAGTCGAAGTTGGCATGCAAGACTATCCTTTTTATTCGACTTTAGATTTGAAAATTGATTATAGATTGAAAGATATTAACTTCAACTTATCAATAAATAATCTCTATGATCGTCAATATTATGATATTGGCAATATACCTCAACCCGGCTTTTGGATGATGGGAGGCATAAGTTATACATTTAAATAATACATTATGAAAAAGATTATAAGTTTTATTTTGCTCGCAATACCTTTGTTTATAACAGCACAGGACATTAAATGGAAAAATGGAGATCTTATTTTTCAGGAATCATGTACCGGAAATGTAGGAGAAGCGATAAAGAGTGTTACAACAAGTGTGGATAAATATCATTTTACGCATGTTGGCATCGTTTATATAGATGAAAAAGATAGTATTTATGTTTTAGAAGCGACAATTCCAAAAGTAGTATTGACTCCATTGTCAGAATATTTACATCCGATGGGTGAAAATTGTTATCCCAAATCTGTTGTAGGACGTATAAAACCGGAGTTTCAGAACTTGATACCTCAAGCCTTAAATTATGGATTAACACTGATAGGTAAAGATTATGATTATGGATATAAATTAGATAATGATAAGTATTATTGTTCAGAATTAATTTATGAAATTTTTAAACACGCTAATAATTCAAAAGATCTATTTTCTTTGAATATTATGACTTTTAAATCTTTAGAAACCGGTAAAATAACGGATAGTTGGTTTGAGTATTTCGAAAGTCGAAGTTTAGCTGTTCCCGAAGGAGAGTTAGGTATAAATCCGGGAGCTATGTCAAGATCAGATGTTTTGGATATAATACGCGAGCAATAGATAGAATTAAAAACGAATAATATAAATAATATACTACGGCTTTTGTTAGTGAGATTCTAAAAAAAGAAGAAAGTATCTTTATTTATAGATACTTTCTTCTTTTTAAATAAAGCTTGTTTGTTAAGGTTTTTAATAAAATGCAATAACTCTATCTTAAAACCTAAATAAGGTTTTTAGTTTTGAAAGTCAGTGTTACCGATTTTCTATACATAAGATGAGTATTTTAAGAAAATGTTGCATGATCTTAGCTAATAAAATTACGTTAAAAATAATTTTTTTTAAATTTTCTTTTGTAAAATGCTTAATATTAATGTGTTAATCTCGTATTTATTTAGTCGATTTAATATAAAATTATTGATTAAATAACATAGGTATCATTTATTGTTCTGAAAATTTATCTTTTATGTCATCATAATCTTTTTCACCAATATATCGTTTTCGAGGTTTAAAATCCAAAGAAAAAATGCTTCTTGTTTTATCAAACCCTTCATAATCAAAGCCGGATATTTCAGATATACTGAAAATGAAATCTTCAATAGAATAAGGTCTGTTACTATCAAATACGAGGTTGGATCGTTTCTTTTTATATTGTTGCGACATCCACACCATAAAAGGTATTTCGCACATAGTTGGAGAAACCTTTTCATAAACATGTCCCGCAAATTCTCTATAATCATACAATTCTTCGCCATGGTCTGAAAAGTATATCATCATGGAGTTATCATTTTCTTGTTTACTTAATCTTTGCAGGATGCTATTTATAATATAATCATTATACAATACAGAATTATCATACCGGTCAATCATACGTTTGGCTGCATTATTTCGAAAAGGCTTGCTTTCAATTTTTTTATCAATCCTGTAATCAAACTGATTATACATATACGGATATCTGAATTCATAAGCCATGTGATTTCCAATAAGATGTATCAGTATGAACCTGTTTTTATCTTTATCTTTTTCCAGTATTTTGTCCAAAGCAGTCAATACGATTCCATCATATTGTTT
>CALYRA010000143.1 GCA_945292135.1 uncultured Dysgonomonas sp. | reverse complement strand
GAGTTGAGATAGCAACTAGATTTTGATTTAAATCTGTTATTTAAGCCTAAAAAAACTATTCGGTTAGTTTAGTCATTTTTCAAAATATTCTACTAGAAAACGAAAAATATTGGTAAATCTGTTACAATAATCATAAAATTACTGATTTTGAATTATGCCGTTTTTATAACTGTTTGCCGTTATTAAATTTGACTCCATGAAAGATTACGGAAAAAATAAAATGTATAACAATTCAAACTTTACGATATATTGTATTTAATCATATAGGGATTTATAAAGGATTAAATCAATTTTATAATTTTGAGATATGAAACATTCCTATGGGACATAAACTAATCGATAGTTTTATTTTTGAACAATATATGAACAACCCAATAGATATTTGGATACAGAGCTGGTAAAAGAATTTTGGGTGCCTTTTAAGATATATTAATTTTCCAATTTCAGTTTCTCTAGAATAAAAGTTGAATTACTTCCTAATATTTTGTTTACATTATCTGCGGTAGGCTCAATATTATTATCTCTCATATAATTTAAAACTGCCTTTATAAAAAAAATTAAATAAAAACTTAATAATTTAGCTTACTACAAATACAAATATTCTATTTTTGTATAATGCCATTACAGAAGAATCTATTAGATAAATATTCGACAGGAAAATTATTGCTGATTAGTTTTATTGGTTCACTTCTAGTCATCTATCCCAATATAACTTGGCTTCCTTGGGAAGTCAGTCTGTTGGATGAGAGTAAACGTGTATATCATTTATTGTTTTTTGCATTACGTTGTATATTCTACACTATCTTTACTTTTATTCTGATAAAGATTGATTTAAAAAAAATAAAAACGCCTTCTTTTCCTAAACGATTGTGTTATAATGCAATGATTAGTATTCTTGCTTTTTGTATCTACATCGGATTATTTACTCTGTTGAAAGTAAGAATCGTACATTTGGGAAGTTTAGTCCTTTTTCAGTTTTTTATCATTTGCGCATTATGCACACTTGCAACCTATATCTATTTCTTATATATTGAAAAAAGAAAAAAAGAACAGGAAATAGAACAACTAAAGATAGAAAATCTACAAAGTAGATATGACGCGCTTACCAATCAAATCAATCCCCATTTCTTCTTCAATTCTCTAAATGGACTGAGTTCATTAATACGGAAAAAAGATGATGCTATTACACTTACATATATTAATAAATTATCTGATGTATTTCGTTATATTTTGCAAAGTGATAAAAAAGGGCTTGTGACATTAGGCGAGGAACTGGAATTTGTTAATTCTTTTCAGTATATGATGGAAGTCCGCTTTGCCAACAAACTAAAATATAATATTAAGGTGGATGAAAAATATCTGACATATAAACTTCCGGTTTTATCTATCATGCCGGTTTTAGATAATGTAGTTGTTCACAATGTTATAGATACCGATCATAAAATGCTTGTGAACATTTATATGAATTCAGAAAAAGAATTGGTAATAACTAACCCAATATATCCGAAACTTTCGGCTCCTATAACTAACGGAACAGGATTAAGAAATCTTGAAAATCGTTTCTCATTATTGATGAGTAAACAAGTAAGAATCGAAAATGACGGAGTTTTATTTCATGTGTATCTGCCATTAACCTTAATGTAATTAGTCATGAAAATATTAATAGTCGAAGATGAAACAGCAGCTTATGAGAGTCTTAAAGATATATTACAAGAAATAGATCCCGGTATTCAAATAATAAAGAATACGGAAAGCGTAAGACAAACTATTGATTGGTTGAACAACAATGATGCTCCGGATTTAATACTGATGGATATTCATCTGTCCGATGGTTCTTCTTTTCTCATATTTGAAAATATAGAAGTCGAAATTCCGATCATTTTTACTACTGCCTATGACGAATATGCGATTGATGCCTTTAAAGTAAATAGTATAGACTATCTGTTGAAACCAATTAAACCCGAAGAACTAAAACGAGCAATACAGAAATTCAGAAAACGGACGAAGCCCGAAATGTCTGAATACCTTACACGAATAATGCATCTAATTCCGAACAAACGATACAAAGAAAAGATACTTGTTCCAATAAAGGATAAACTAATTCCTATTGATTTACAGGATATTTCTTGTTTTTATACCACAGATAAGAATACAAAAATCTATCTTAAGAATGGCAATTCATTTCCTTATATCAAAACATTAGAGCAAATCCTTGTAACATTAAATCACCATGATTTTTATCGTGCAAACAAACAATATATTATAGCGCGTGATAGCGTGAAAAATATTACGATCTGGTTTGATAGTCGTTTGATGATAACCCTTGATATCAATGTGCCTGAAAAGATTTATGTCAGCAAGAATAAAGCTGCGGATTTTAAATCTTGGATAGTAAATGAATAAATATAAACTCCATTTTTCGTCTTAAATACATATCTTTTCGCTATAATCAATTTCCAAGTAATCATACTAAATTTTATTGAATATTTGTAAGAAATAAAGAGTTTAATCAAATATTCAAACAGTATGAAGTTTCTATTAATAATCCTCGTTATTTTATGTTCAGGCTGTAAGTGTCAGCAAAAAATAAACAAAGAGGAATTACTTTTAATAAAAGAACAAGGCTCATTTTCGGCGGGAGGTATAGTTGCTAAAAGTGAAGGGTCTTTTGATCCGCTAAAACCATGGTATGAAGTGCAGGGCGGACAAACCCGACATGGCGATCATGCGGATGTATTCTATCAACTTCCTGAACATGCAAAACATCATTCAATGGTGTTCTTACATGGTTATGGACAGTCACGTCGTTGTTGGCAGACAACAGCGGATGTCGCAAAGGCTTTGCCGATATTTTTCTATGCAAAGGCTATGGCGTATATCTTGTCGATCAGCCCGGACGTGGCGAGGCAGGACAAACCATAAAACTGGGAAAAATTGAAGCGATACCGGATGATCAGACTTGGTTTACGCAATTCCGTATCGGACAATATCCCGATTATTATGAAGGCGTACAATTTCCTAAAGATAAGCAATCATTTGATAACTTTTTTCGTATGATGACTCCGAATACCGGAAATATAGATGAAGCAACAGTTGTTGATGCTATGTCGGCAATATTTGAAAAATCAGGAGATGGCATTTTTTTTACACATTCGGCAGGAGGCTTTTATGGTTGGAAAACAGCCATAAAGAATGATAAAGTAAAAGGAATTGTTGCAATTGAACCGGGAGGTTTTTGTTTTCCTGAAGGGGAAACCCCCGAGAATAACAGGGGAGGAAATGGCATACCTCTAGATGATTTTTTGAAACTGACGAAAATTCCTATTGTGATTTATTTTGGCGATTATATCCCAGCTCAAGAAACGGCAGCTTACTCGGAGAACTTCTGGCGGAACGTACTTGCCTCAGCCCGACAATGGGCAAAAGTCGTAAATGCGCACGGGGGCGATGTTACAATTGTTCATTTGCCCGAAGTGGGTATAAAAGGTAATACGCATTTTATAATGTCTGACCTCAACAATCTCGAAATTGCAAATGTTATTTCCGATTGGCTAAATGAAAAAAAATTGAACTAAATTTTAAGTGACAAAAAATGTCAAACGATTGTATGTTCTTTTCATTCTATAGATTATTTCATAAATAAATTGTATTCCGATTATAAAGACTTTCATTCTTTACTCAAATTTGTAACTAATGAATGTTACATTGAAGTTGAACTAAAAATTATCGCCGGAATATCCATTGTAAATAACTATATAAAAATAAAAGATGGCAAAGTTAAATTTCTCCATACTGTTGATATATGAATATTAAAATAAAAGAAGAATACTATGCAGAGAAAAAGGTATATCATAATTTTCATTTTCTGTTTGGGCTTGTTTGCGAATATTGAAAACTTTTATGCGCAACAGAAAATAGACAAAATGGACAACAAAGAGGAAATCTTAGAATTATCTAAAAGGAAATGGCAATATATGTCAGAACAGAATATAGACTCATTAGATAATCTCTTCCATAGCGAAGCCGTTTTTGTACACATGGGTGGGACTATGAATAAGGAACAGGAACTGAACACTATTAAAACAGGAGCTATTCGATATAAACATGCTGAAATCAAAGAAACATCAGTTCGGTTTATTGGCAATACAGCTATTGTATTGGATCGGATTCGCCTTACAGCTATAGTTGGCGGCAATGAGGTAGTAAATCCTTTTATGGTTACAGAAGTATATATAAAAGTAAATAATGAGTGGCAATTGGGATCACTTTCATTTACTCGTTTATTAGGGGACTAAGAAATAATAATTTTTGAAATTAAAAAGATGAAAACAGTAAAATTAAATAATGGCGTTGAAATGCCCATTTTAGGATTTGGAGTTTACCAACTAAAACCCGAAGAAACGGAAAAAATTGTGTTAGAAGCATTGGAGGTAGGCTATCGTTCCTTTGATACAGCAGCAGCATACAACAACGAAGAAGCCTTAGGGCGAGCTATAAAAAGAAGTAATATTCCCCGTAATGAACTATTCATTACTACAAAATTATGGATTAATGATGCCGGATATGAAAGAACCAAGATTGCTTTCGCCGAATCATTACGAAAACTTGGATTGGATTATCTTGATCTCTATTTGATACATCAACCCTATAATGATGTATATGGAGCATGGAAAGCTATGGAAGAATTGTATAAGGAAGGGAAAATTCGTGCTATTGGAGTAAGTAATTTTCCGACGGACAGATTGATGGATTTAATTATTCACAATAAAGTTGTTCCTGTCGTCAATCAGGTTGAAACGCATGTCTTTAATCAGCAGGTTGAGAATCAGTTATTCATGCAAGAGAATAATGTGCAAATAGAATCGTGGGCACCATTTGCCGAAGGATTAAATAATATGTTCTCAAACGAATTATTAACAGCATTGGCTTCAAAATATAGTAAAACCCTAGCCCAGATAATTCTTCGCTGGCTAATACAACGCAATATAGTAGTTATCCCAAAATCAGTCCATAAGGATAGGATGATTAATAATTTCTACATTTTCGATTTTTAATTGGATA
>CALYRA010000142.1 GCA_945292135.1 uncultured Dysgonomonas sp. | reverse complement strand
CTATAACCGAAAGAGTTGATATAGCCGCATATAACGATAAAGAAGGATTAGCCCTTAGTGATGATGAAATAAACTATCTCAATGATGTAAGTCAACGTATAGGACGCAAGCTGACAGATAGCGAAGTATTTGGATTTTCTCAAGTCAATTCCGAACATTGCCGCCATAAAATATTTAATGGAAAATATATAATTGACGGAGAAGAAAAAGAAAGTTCATTATTTAAGCTTATAAAAAAAACATCCCAAGTCAATCCGAACAAATTAATATCGGCATATAAAGATAATGTAGCATTTAATTCAGGACCGGAAATCGAACAATTTGCGCCCAAAGAAGCCGATAAACCAAGCTATTTTGAAACCAAGAAAATAAAATCCGTGCTTTCATTGAAGGCCGAAACGCATAATTTCCCAACAACGGTAGAACCCTTTAATGGAGCTGCGACAGGATCGGGTGGAGAAATCCGTGACCGTCTGGCAGGAGGCAAGGCATCATTGCCCTTAGCAGGGACAGCCGTATATATGACAGCATATCCCCGTACAAAAAAAGGACGAAAATGGGAGCAAGCATTAACCGAACGCAAATGGTTATATCAAACACCCGAAGAAATTTTAATTAAAGCCTCGAACGGAGCTTCCGATTTTGGTAATAAATTCGGGCAACCCCTTATTTGCGGTTCAGTATTAACATTTGAGCATTTTGAAAATCAAAAGAAATTCGCCTTTGATAAAGTAATAATGCTTGCCGGAGGAATTGGATATGCTAATAAACGCGATGCGTTGAAAGGTAACCCTGAAGCAGGAGAAAAGGTTGTATTGCTCGGCGGCGACAACTATCGAATCGGTATGGGAGGAGGAGCCGTATCGTCGGTAGATACAGGACAATATTCGAGTGGTATCGAACTAAACGCAGTCCAACGGGCAAACCCCGAAATGCAAAAAAGAGCGGCAAATGTTATCCGCGCGCTTGCCGAATCAGATGATAATCCGATAGTATCTATACATGACCATGGAGCAGGCGGACACCTCAACTGCTTATCCGAACTGGTCGAAGCTACAGGAGGAATAATTGATGTTGACAAACTTCCTGTCGGCGACTCTACGCTATCAGCAAAGGAAATCATAGGAAATGAAAGTCAGGAACGTATGGGACTACTTGTTCCCGAAAAAGTTACCGATCATATCAAAAAAATAGCAGAACGTGAACGTTCGCCGATGTATGTTGTCGGTGAAACAACCGGCGATATGAAATTAGTTTTCTCGAAGGAAAATGGCGAAGCCCCAATTGATCTGAAACTGGAAGACTTTTTTGGTAAAGTACCAACCACTATTATTAAAGACGAAACACAGGATGCAGATTACAAAAATCCTGAATATAATATTGAAGACATAGATATCTATCTTCAGCAAGTTTTACAAATAGAATCCGTAGCATGTAAAGACTGGTTGACAAATAAAGTTGACCGTTCCGTAACAGGTAAAGTTGCCCGCCAGCAAACGCAAGGAGAAATACAATTGCCGCTTAGTGATTTGGGAGCTATGGCTCTGGATTATCAAGGACGTTCGGGTATAGCTACTTCAATCGGACATGCGCCGCAAGCAGCCTTGGTTGATCCCGCTTCCGGTTCGGTGCTGGCTATTGCCGAATCGCTCACGAATATAGTCTTTGCCCCATTCGAAGATGGATTGAAAAGCATTTCATTAAGCGCCAATTGGATGTGGCCATGTAAGAATCCGGGCGAAGATTCCCGTTTATATCGCGCTGTCGAAGCATGTTCGGATTTTGCCGGTTCATTGGGCATAAACATTCCTACAGGCAAGGACTCCCTTTCAATGACCCAAAAATATGGAGAAGAGAAAGTTTATTCACCCGGTACAGTCATTATTTCAGCCGCAGGAGAAGTAAAGAATATCAAAAAAATAGTATCTCCCACATTGGCTTATATCAAAGGGACATATCTCTATTATATTGATTTTTCGTTTGATACGTTCAAGTTGGGAGGATCAGTGTTCGCTCAAACTCTGAATACGATCGGAGAAGAAGTGCCGACAGTGACTGATCCTGAATATTTTAAAAATGCTTTTACAGCAGTGCAAGAGCTAATCGAACGCGGATTAATCCTTGCCGGACACGATATATCGGCAGGAGGTATGATTACCGCCATGTTGGAAATGTGTTTCTCAAACCCTCGCGGAGGATTGGAGTCGCGTTTAGACAAATTGCATCATTCAGATTTAATAAAGATATTGTTTTCTGAGAATCCCGGTATACTAATTCAGGTCAAACATCACCATTTGGTAGAAAAGATTTTGGACGATTATGGCATAGGCTTTGCCATTGTCGCGCGTCCGATTGAAGAACGTAAATTAATAATACAGAAAGATACATATCGCAAAGAATTTGATATTGACGCTTTGCGGGACGTATGGTTCGAATCATCCTATTTGCTCGATCGTAAGCAAAGCGGGGAGAAATTAGCTAAAGAACGTTTTGATAATTATAAAATACAACCACTTCAATTTGAATTTAAAACCGACTTTACAGGGCGGTACTCTCAATTTGCAATTGATCCCGAACGCAAGAAACCATCGGGGATCAGGGCGGCAATCATCCGTGAAAAAGGGACGAATGGCGAGAGAGAAATGGCATATACGTTATATCTTGCCGGGTTTGACGTGAAAGATGTTCATATGACGGATTTAGCCGAAGGTCGTGAAACGCTTGAAGATGTGAACTTCATCGTTTTCTGTGGAGGATTTTCTAATTCAGATGTACTCGGTTCCGCCAAAGGCTGGGCAGGAAGTTTTATGTATAATGAAAAAGCAAAAGAAGCCTTGCGTAAATTTTATGAGCGGGAAGACACACTTAGCTTGGGAGTATGTAACGGTTGCCAATTGATGATGGAATTAGGTTTGATTTATCCCGATCGTGAGCTTAAACCCGTTATGTTACACAATGATTCACATAAATTTGAATCCGCATATTTGAGTTTAATTATTCCCGAAAATAAATCTGTTATGTTATCATCTTTATCTGGCAACAAACTTGGAGTTTGGGTAGCGCATGGAGAAGGTAAATTCTCATTGCCTGAAGGAGAAGATAAATATAATATTGCAGCTAAATACCTATATGATGAATACCCGGGCAATCCGAATGGTTCGGACTTCAGTACGGCTGCCGTTGTATCGGATAATGGACGTCATTTAGCTGTCATGCCTCATCCCGAACGCGCTATTTTCCCTTGGCAAAATGCTTTTTATCCATTTGAACATCGTCGGGATGATGTCACTCCATGGATGGAGGCTTTTGTAAATGCCCGTGAATGGATAAAGAAAACTATAATTAAAGACTAAATTTATTTTAACTAAAAATAGCATCCCATATCTCTTATTTCAGGTATGGGATGTTCAATAAATTATTGAGTAATACACAGTAATGTGGAAAATATATTGCAAATAAAAAACCTTTAATTTGAATAAATAAAGGTTCTTTAAATGATATAGTAAGAAAAGTTATAAACAAAAACTACGACCCGCGCCGCCACCGCCAAAACTTCCGCCACCGCCGCCGCCGAAGCCACCGCCGAATGAGCCGCCACCGGAATTTCCTCCCCCGAAGAAACCACCTCCAAGACCGCCTTTCCCACCATTCTTATGAGATATGTAAATAGCGAAAACAAAAAATGCGATAAATATTATAATAACTAAAATTGCAGATACGGGACTTACTTCTTTATCATCAGCTTTAAATTCGCCGGAAAGATATTCTTTGATTTGGTTCACGGCAGACAAGGTAGCATTATAATAATCTTGATTTGCAAGATAGGGCATCATCTGTTCATCAATAATACGCCCTATACGTCCATCAGTCAATATAGGCTCCAATCCATAACCGCTTGCGATAAATACCTGTCCACGGCTGTTCCCTATTCGCGGCTTAATTAATATAACAACGCCGTTATTCTTATCTTTCTGACCGATACCCCATTTCTGTCCCAATTGAGCTGCGTAATCTGATATATCATAACCATTGAGATCATTTACCGTTATTACATAAATTTGCGTAGAAGTACTGTCGTTATAGTTTAATAAGACATTTTCAATATTGTCGCGCTCATTACTATCGAATATTTGAGCAAAGTCATTCACCAGACATGGTGGAGACATCGGTTCGGGTATATCCTGCGCTTGTAATTGAAAGATTGCAAAAACAGGAATAAGTAATAATACGGTAATGTAACGTTTCACAAATCCTTTTTAAAATTCAACTTTAGGAGCCGATTGGCTTGAGGGATCAGCTTCGAAATACGCTTTCTGTTTGAATCCGAATATTCCTGCGAATATGTTGCGAGGGAATGCGCGCACATAAGCATTGTAATCTTTGGCTAAACTGTTGAACTGGTTTCGCTGAACATTAATACGGTTTTCGGTACCTTCCAGATTATCCATCAATTGAGTAAACTGTTTATCCGCCTTTAATTCGGGATAAGCTTCTCTTATCATCAAGAAACGCCCAAGAGCTGTGCTGAGATCGCCTTGCGTAGCCTGAT
Source organism: uncultured Dysgonomonas sp. (assembly GCA_945292135.1). GTDB lineage: Bacteria > Bacteroidota > Bacteroidia > Bacteroidales > Dysgonomonadaceae > Dysgonomonas. The sequence continues at coordinate 512 of CALYRA010000142.1, read as the reverse complement.
ATTTGCGTATATTCTCTTCTGTCAGTTCGTTGGGATCCACTTTAATTTGTTGGGCAGCTTGCGCGCGAGCCTCGACAGTTCCTATAAGAGTTTGTTGTTCGTGATTGGCATAACCTTTTACGGTAGATACAAGATTAGGAATTAAATCAGCACGTCGTTGATATGCGTTTTGTACATTTCCCCATTGTGATTTTACATTCTCATCCTTATTTACCATAGTGTTGTATGAAGATGCTCCCCAAATTATCGCAATTACTATTATTGCTAAAATTGCCAGTAATATTCCTGTTTTTGATTTCATAAAAGACTTTTTATACTTTTTATTAATATACTTAGTTAATCTTATAACAAATAAATTCTTTTCTTGTTTTAACCGTTGGTATAAAGAATCCGCTATTTATATAATGAACAATAATCTAAATGACATAAATACTCTGTTTTTTTAATGTCCCGAATACCAATTCTTTAATTATATTTTATTTATAATAGCTTGATTATAAAATAATTATTGT
>CALYRA010000141.1 GCA_945292135.1 uncultured Dysgonomonas sp. | reverse complement strand
TCCCCGAAAAAGGCGATCAGGTAATGGTAGGCTTCGAGTTCGGCGACCCAAACCGCCCGTATGTCATGGGAAGCATGTTTCATGGTATCAACGGACAAGGAGGAGGCAGAAATAATGCCATCAAAAGTATTATCCTCCGATGTGGAACACAAGTTATCTTCAATGATGATGAAAAATCTGTACATATAGAAGTTCCAAGTGGTACGACAATCGATTTGGACGGTAAAGGGAATATGGATGTCAATGTACCTGAAAAATTTACGCTGAAATGTAAGAATATGGAAATTGAAATTAAGGAAAATATGACTTCAAATATAGGACAGGATATGAAAACTGAAGTCGCAAATAATCAGAAAACCAATATCGGTATGGCTTTTGAGATAACGGCAAACAGTAAAAAAGAATCTATTGAGCAAAATGCTGATGTAAATATCGGAGAAAAAATGACACAAACTACCAACGAAATGAGTATGTTTGCTAATGGGGGTGATTTTGTGATAAAAGCTTCTGGTAAAGCATTAGTTCAGGGCACGGGTGATGCACGAATAAGTAAAGGCTAAAGAAAGGAGGTAAATATGTGTGATAATATTCAAGGAGATGGGTTAAATTATGATTTGCAACAAGATATTGAAACCTTGAATCAAATAAAAAATTTTGCAAAATGTGTAGTATATGTAAGACCCACCAAAAATTGGAAAAATGACGAAAACGGAAATAATTTCGGATTTGACTGGATGCGAGTTGGGGATAGCGAAATAAAAGGAGATGTCAATTATGCCAAAAATATGGGTCAACTTTGGATCGGGAATAAACCTCAGGATAATGGCAATTCACTTACAGGTAGTTTTAAAGTAGATCCAGAAAAATACAGGCGTATGATATCCGTTTATTACAAAGAATCGTTCAATGTAGCATGGAAAGTAAAGCCTATAAAAGAAACTGAGGAGAAGAAGATAATTGAGATAGAATCCGATTTTAAATATTATGTCCCTGTGCTGAATTTGATGAACGGACAAGACGCCAACCTGCAACTGATAGTGGATATGGCAGAAAAGAAAGAACTGCCCGAAAGTATCAAATGGAATATTCCTGATGCCAATTTGTTAACAATCAAGCACGGGAAAAAGCCTTTAGTACCCCAAAAAGGGAAATACGATTGTACAATAACATGCAATGAAGAGATAAAAGACATACAGACAATCAGTTTTGTCGCTGTATACCGCACAGCCGATGGAACGACCGAAGAAGAAGTATGCGGATACTTAAAGGTATTGCCAAACAACAGAATAAAGCGATTAAAAGTATTGTTGGTGGATTTTAATTTTAATAAAAATAAAGGCGTAGTAAATAAAAAAGAAATAAGCTATGCGAAAAAGATACTGAATCAAGGTATTGTTGAGTTTGATTATAGTCAGAAAACTTATATAGCACCACCAGGTTCATTTACCGAAAAAGCGCTGATAGCAGGTTCTTCCGATGGACACTTTAAAAGCCCAAATGTAATTTTTAATAATTTATTTTACAATCAGGGATGTGGATTATACGAATTCTTCCAACGTGAAAATCTTTTAGAAACTTATAAAGATCACATCGTTGTAGTGGCGATAGGAAATGAATGCAAGCAAGTATTTACATATGGAAGTAGTAAAATCACCGGTGTCACTCATCCTCCATTGGGTACATTTAAACTTACCCATGTAACACCTTCTATAGATTATACTCCTACTGCTTCTGTTATATTGTTGTTTGAGGATAGAGACAAGGAAACAATGGCACATGAAATCCTTCATGCAACAGGATTGCTTCATACGTTTAGTAGCTCTTCCCCTTATGTATATAAGCCTAAAAAAACAGATAATATAATGGACTATTCTCATGAGAATAATATACCCCGTATAGCGACGTGGCAGTGGCAATGGGAAGCCATAAGAGAATATATTGACAATAGCTAAAGGACAGCTAGGAAGCGCCCAAAAATTAATGGAAGGAAGCAGAATGCCAACAAAAATTGATTGAAATGACCAAATAAATACTGGAAGAGAATTACAAAGTGCTAATTGGGTAAATAAAAAAGAAATTAAATGAAATTGAATTTTACAAATCGAAACCTACTAAAAAATGATAAATAATTGCCTTAAAACCATCTTCATTGCCCTTATATTGGTGGTTTTGCCTCTATGTGTGACAGCGCAGAAAAAACATTACCGGGCGGTGGATACAATAATAATAAAGAGTATGGAAAACAATAAAAAGAAATTCGATATAGAGTATTTCGACAAGAATAAAAACATCTGGACATGGGATTATCATAATCTAGAATTCGTAAAAGAAGACGGGACAAAAATAGAGCAAGTAAAATCTATTGATAATTATTTCTATGAAGAAGATAAGGATACAACATTAGGTTACAAAGAGCGAGAAAACAAAATAATGCGTCCTTTAGGAATTTATGATGGTTCTTATTATTCTGAAGATGAAACACCCCCCTTACCCAAATTGTACACAATATATCGGGAGTTTTATCTGAATGGCAACCTAAAAGAAGAAGGTATTTTACTACCAAGAAATTTACATGTTGGAATCTGGCGTGAATACGACGAACAGGGAAATCTGACAAAAGAAACCAACTGGGACGAAACATACGGCAAATTCGATTATAACAAGGTCATATTGTTTCTTGCCAAACAGGGACACATTAATATTAAGACCGGCAAAGGAAGGGACGAATTTACCATAGGAGTGAGTAGAGAAAAACATTGTTGGGATGTAAATGTCTGGCCACGGGAATCCAATAATTACAAAGGCTTTGAATACCTGTTGGATTTAGATACGGGAAAAGTAAAAAAGAAAGGTAAAATCTTTCCATCGGAGGGTTAAAACAGCAATGCTATGAAAATCAAAGATTGTATGTTTCCGCTTCGTTCAGTACTGCTGAATAAGATAGTTACCATCTTCATTGCCCTTATATTGTTGGTTTTGCCTCTATGTCTGACAGCGCAGAAAAAAAATTACCGGGTGGTGGATACAACAACAATAAAGCGTATGGAAAACAATAAAAAGAAATTCGATATAGAGTATTTCGACAAGAATAAAAACATCTGGACATGGGATTATCATAATCTAGAATTCGTAAAAGAAGACGGGACAAAAATAGAGCAAGTAAAATCTATTGATAATTATTTCTATGAAGAAGATAAGGATACAACATTAGGTTACAAAGAGCGAGAAAACAAAATAATGCGTCCTTTAGGAATTTATGATGGTTCTTATTATTCAGAGTACGAAACACCACCCTTGCCCAAATTGTACACAATCTTTCGGAAGTTTTATCTGAATGGCAACCTAAAAGAAGAAGGTATTTTACTACCAGGAGATTTACATGTAGGTATCTGGCGCGAATACGACGAACAAGGAAATCTGACAAAAGAAACCAATTGGGACGAAACATACGGCAAATTCGATTATAATAAGGCCATATTATTTCTTGCGAAACATGGACATATCAATATCAAGACCGGCAAAGGAAGAGACGAATTTACCATAGGAGTGAGTAGAGAAAAACATTGTTGGGATGTAAATGTCTGGCCACGGGAATCCAATAATTACAAAGGCTTTGAATACCTGTTGGATTTAGATACGGGAAAAGTAAAAAAGAAAGGTAAAATCTTTCCATCAGAGGGTTAAAACAGCAATGCTATGAAAATCAAAGATTGTATATTTCCGCTTCGTTCAGAACAGCTGAATAAGATAGTTACCATCTTCATAACCCTTATATTGATGGTTTTGCCTCTATGTCTGACAGCGCAGAAAAAACATTACCGGGTAGTGGATACAACAACAATAAAGCGTATGGAAAACAGTAAAACGAAATTCGATATAGAGTATTTTGATAAGAATAAAAACATCTGGACATGGGATTTTCATGATCTTGAATTTATAAAAGAAGACGGGACAAAAATAGAGCAAGTAAAATCTATTGATAATTATTTCTATGAAGAAGATAAGGATACAACATTAGGTTACAAAGAGCGAGAAAACAAAATAATGCGTCCTTTAGGAATTTATGATGATTCTTATTATTCTGAAGACGAAATACCACCCTTACCGAAATTGTACACAATATATCGGGAGTTTTATCTTAATAGCAACTTAAAAAAAGAAGGTATTTTATTAGGAGGTATGCACGTTGGTATCTGGCGTGAATACGACGAACAGGAAAATCTGACAAAAGAAACCAACTGGGACGAAACATACGGCAAATTCGATTATAACAAGGTCATATTGTTTCTTGCCAAACAAGGACACATTAATATCAAGACCGGCAAAGGAAGGGACGAATTTACCATAGGAGTGGATAGAGAAAAACATTGTTGGGATGTAAATGTCTGGCCAGTGAAATCCAATAATTACAAAGGCTTTGAATACCTGTTGGATTCAGATACGGGAAAAGTAAAAAAGAAAGGTAAAATCTTTCCATCAGAGGATTAAAACAGCAATGCTATGAAAATCAAAGATTTTATGTTTTCGTTTTATTCAGAACTGCTGAATAAGATAGTTACCATCTTCATTACCCTTATATTGATGGTTTTGCCTCTATGTCTGACAGCGCAGAAAAAAAATTACCGGGTAGTGGATACAACAACAATAAAGCGTATGGAAAACAGTAAAACGAAATTCGATATAGAGTATTTTGATAAGAATAAAAATATCTGGTCATGGAATTTTCATGATCTTGAATTCATAAAAGAAGACGGGACAAAAATTGAGCAAGTAAAACTTATTGATGATTATTTCTATGAAAAAGAAGGATACAGCATCGGGTTACAAAGAGCTAGAAAACAAAATAATGCATCCTTTAGGAATTTATGATGATTCTTATTATATTGAAAAAGAAACACCACCCTTACCCAAATTGTACACAATCTTTCGGAAGTTTTATCTGAATGGCAACCTAAAGGAAGAGGGTATTTTACTCCCAGGAGATTTACATGTAGGTATCTGGCGTGAATACGACGAACAGGGAAATCTGACAAAAGAAACCAATTGGGACGAAACATACGGCAAATTCGATTATAACAAGGTCATATTGTTTCTTGCCA
>CALYRA010000140.1 GCA_945292135.1 uncultured Dysgonomonas sp. | reverse complement strand
AACGGCTCATACGTTCATTCATTACACGGAGAGACGTACCTTTATATTCGAGCGGCGAAAGATAGGTATCATATAGATTGGAATGCCCGATTAATAACATTGTTGATTTATTAACCGGTCTGGAAAAAACGATTATAGAATCAGATTCTTGAGAAAAAAGAGAATTGTAAAAAGACAAAATGGTTACTAATAAAAAAAGCAAACATCTGATTTTTGTAACACTTTTTATTTTACTCTTCTTCTTCATCTTTGAATAAGGATTTTTGTCCCGTTATTTCATCAATTATATCCGAAACTGGTCTGTTATCCATATCATCATCTTCTATCTGAATATCAAACTGTTTTTCTTCAGGTTCTTCGGATTCAAGAAAACGTGTTGGTTCTAATTCTTTGACCTCGGATATGTTAAATGTAGAAATTCGCTTGCCCTTAGCTTTAAAACTCTTTGTAGATATAAATTCATCCGCATCTATTTCCAAAGCTTCTCGATAACTATCGGCGCCTCCAAAGATGATTTGAATTCTGGGATAAACTACATCTGAAAGCAAATATAGCTTAGATTCAGCATTTTCACCTAAAAAGTTCAGTTTTTTTACAGATGCTTCGAAGGTAAAACGTTTTAGATAAACATATTTTTGGTCTGCATCATATAATACTGCTGTCCAGTTTTTATTGGGATTAAACTTTTCTATTCGGATTATGCTTGCTTCATAATGATTGCTTATATCAAAATTAGTCGTACAAAAGTCACCATTATCATAAACGACCAATATTTGATCATCACTCTGGAATTCGCCAAGATAATCACCCCTTTCATCATAATTAAGACGCAATACATCTCTGTCAAACCAAACTTTTCGTCCGCCAAGGGTCGATCCTCCCTTTTGTTTTAATGATATTTTATGAATTTCGGTTTTAGTCAAAATATTACCCATCGACTGACGTCCTTTTATAGCAATATCACTAAAATCTTTTTCAAATACCAAAATTTTTTGACGGGGTTTAGGCTTTAATATGACGCGTATTGTTTCAGCTTCTCCGTTTGAATTTGCGCTAAAATAGATCACTTTAGAATTGTCAGTTCCTTGTGTTATGTCGTAATCTTTGTCACGGGTCACTCCTGTAACAGCAAAACGTTTGATGTAATATGGTCCGGTTTTGCCATTTTTGTATACGGCATTATAAATTGTACGTTTATCATTTCGTCTGAAAACATTTAAGTATAAGACATTCTTTCCGACAAACATCTTGTCACTGACCTTGACTATTTTATATTTACCATCTTTGAAGAATATAATAATATCGTCTATATCCGAACAGTTACAGACAAATTCGTCTTTCTTCAAACCTGTTCCTATAAATCCTTCTTCTCTATTGATATATAATTTTTCGTTAGCTTCTACTACTTTTGTAGCTTCTATCGTATCAAAACTGCGGATTTCCGTTTTTCGAGAAAAGTCCTTACCGTATTTGTCCTTCAACATTACAAACCAAGATATTGTATAGTCTATAATGTTTTCAATATTATGATTTATTTCTTCAATTTCTTCTTTATATTTGGCGATCAACTCATCTGCCTTATCTGAATTAAATTTGAGGATACGCCCCATTTTAATTTCCATAAGTCGAAGGATATCATCGCGTGAAACTTCTCGTATAAATGATTTTGCGTATTTAACTAAACGCTTTTCGATATGTTCCACTGCTGCGTCTATATTGGCTGCATTCTCAAATTCTTTATCTTTGTAGATACGTTCTTCAATAAAGATTTTTTCCAACGAAGCAAAATGTAAACTTTCTTGTAATTCGCTTCTTTTGATTTCCAATTCAAGTTGTAACAGCCTACAAGTATTGTCTGTCGTGAATTTAAGAATATCGCTTACTGTTAAGAAATAAGGTTTGTTGTCTTCGATTACGCAACAGTTAGGAGAAATACTTATTTCACAATCTGTAAATGCGTATAAAGCGTCTATTGTTTTATCTGATGATACTCCGGGAGCCAAATGTACATGAATTTCAATATTTTGAGCTGTAATATCATCTACTTTACGTATTTTGATCTTACCTTTTTCATTGGCTTTTAAAATAGAGTCAACCAATGATGAAGATGTTCTTCCATAAGGAATATCGTTGATAACAAGAGTCTTATTATCTAATTTTGAAATACGCGCGCGAACTTTTACGGAACCTCCGCGTTCGCCGTCATTATATTTGCTTACGTCAATATACCCACCTGTCATAAAATCAGGATACAGAGTAAATTCTTCTTTTTGCAGATAAGCTATTGCAGCTTCACAAATTTCATTAAAATTATGAGGTAATATTTTAGAGGAAAGACCAACAGCAATACCTTCAGCGCCTTGTACTAACAACAAGGGAAATTTCACAGGCAATGCAATAGGTTCTTTGTTACGACCGTCATACGAAGGTTTCCAGTCAGTTGTTTTAGGGTTGAACAAAACTTCTAAAGCAAATTTCGACAAACGGGCTTCAATATATCTTGGCGCAGCTGCACCATCTCCCGTAAATATGTTTCCCCAGTTACCTTGACAATCTACCAATAAATCTTTCTGCCCCAGTTGCACTAAAGCATCTCCAATGGACGCATCACCATGAGGGTGAAATTGCATCGTGTGTCCGATTATGTTTGCTACTTTATTGTAACGACCATCATCCATTCGTTTCATCGAGTGCAAAATACGTCTTTGCACCGGTTTCAAACCATCGATAATGTGAGGTACTGCACGCTCAAGAATTACGTAAGAGGCATAATCCAGAAACCAATTCTGAAACATACCTGAAAGATGAATTTGATTGTCTGTTTCTTTGGGAGGTAATTTATATTCGGAATGAGAATCTGTGTCATAAGATTCTTGATTTTCATCACTTTCCGAATCACCGTTATCCAAATTTTCGTTATCTTTTATAATATCTTCAGGGAACATGTATAAATTTTCTTTTAACCACGACTAAAACGTCCCAAAGATAACATTTTTTAAGCTGCAAACAAAACATATTTATAATTGAAACTTAGCTTTTAAGCTCAATTTTCCTTCAGCGAAAGAAATTCATTAAAAAAGACGAAAAAGAATACATATTTTTTTTAAAGCAAAATAAAAAGTCTATTTTTGTGTTAAAATGGAAAATAGAATAAGTACAATATCAAATAATATCGTATAAATAATTAATTAAAATAATTTTTATTCATTTCATCATTATTAAAAAGCTACAAGCTATGAGAAATCAAAAATTTAATTTATTTGTTGTTTTTGCTCTTGTTTTGTCTTTAATGGCAACATCATGTGGCAAAAAAATGGATCCTCTGGACAGTTCTATGTTCACTGCAAATCCATCTCCATTGGAGTTGGTTGGAACAAAGGTTCCTGTGACAATCAACGGACGTTTTCCTGCTAAATGGTTTCGAAAAAAAGCAACCGTCGTTATAACTCCTGTATTAAAATATAATGGGGGAGAAGTTTTAGGCACTTCTTTTAAATATCAAGGAGAAAAAATCAACGGTAACGGAATAACAATCAACGAAGAAACCGGAGGAGCAATAACGCTTACTTCTGAGTTTACTTACATTCCGGCTATGAAAAAATCCGAATTGTATTTAAGATTCGCGATTGAGTCAAATGGCGTAACAATTAGCGGATTCCCTGATCTTAAAATTGCCGATGGCGTTGTTTCTACTGCTGCTTGGGCAAATCCTAAGACAGTTAATCCGGCATTAGCTCCCGATGCTTTCCAACGTATCATTAAAGAAGCTCATGACGCTGAAATCTTATTTTTAATTCAACGCGCCGAGTTGCGTTCATCAGAATTAAACTCTTCTAATTTGGCGGCTTGGAAAGATTTAGTTAAAGAAGCTGAATCAAACGATCGTAAAAACTTAAATGTTGAGATCACTGCTTACGCATCTCCTGATGGCGGTTATAAACTAAATGAAGGTTTGGCCGTAAATCGTGAAAAGAACACATCAAGCTACTTGAATAAAGAATTCAAGAAAGACAACATCAATACAAAAGTTAACGCTAAATATACAGCGCAAGACTGGGATGGATTCCAAAAATTGGTACAAGCATCGAGCCTACAAGATAAGGACTTAGTATTAAGAGTATTATCAATGTATTCGGATGCTGAAAGAAGAGAGCAAGAAATCAAAAATATTTCAGCTGTTTATTCTGAATTAGCAGAAACTATTCTACCTAAACTTCGTCGTTCACGTTTGATTGCTAATGTTGAAATAATTGGTAAAACAGATCAAGAATTAGTTGCGGCGGCTTCATCTAACGCAATCAACGATTTGAATCTGGAAGAAATGCTATACGCAGCAACTTTGGACGGAACTTCTAAAGAAACAGTTTATACTAAAGTAACTCAGAAATTCCCTAACGATTACAGAGGATGGAACAATTTAGGTGATGTATATTATGCTAAAGGAGATTACTCTAAAGCTACTCAAATGTACAACAAAGCCAGCCAAATATCTTCTCGCTCGGCAGAACCTAATATGAATCTTGCATTGATCTCAATGATTGAAGGTAATGACTCTAAAGCAGAACAATTGTTAGGTAGCGCAGCAGGTGCTAATACTTTGAATGAAGCTCTTGGGGTTCTTTATATCAGAAAAGGTGATTATGCAAAAGCGGTTCAAGCATTCGGAGAAACTAAAACAAACAATGCCGCTCTTGCTCAAATACTAACCAAAAATTACAATAAAGCGCAACAAACATTGAATGCTGTCAAAGATAAAGACGCTACTACATCTTATCTTATGGCTGTTGTTGCTGCCCGTACAAACAATGTATCAGGCGTTGCAAGCAATCTTAAAACTGCAATTCAACAAGGTGTTCCAGCTAATGAAATAGCAAACGATCTTGATTTTGCTCGTTTCTTATCAAATCCTGATATTGCAAACATGTTGAAATAATTGATTTTAATTAATAAATGATAAAAAGAGACGAATTAATTTTCGTCTCTTTTTTCATTTTCTCAATCCCTATAATATGGAAGAATCTAAGAACATTTATCAAAACTATATAACCTAATACTCAACTTCCCAAACTTCATTATATAAACCAATACATTGAGCTTAACCGAAAGTAAAA
>CALYRA010000139.1 GCA_945292135.1 uncultured Dysgonomonas sp. | reverse complement strand
CCGGTCTTTTATCCGATAATTCAAATAATGAAAATGTCATCGTGTCGGATGCTAATTATACAGCATCGTTAAGTGAAAACGATTTTTATCAGATGATGGAAGATGAAGTCGTCACATCAACTTATGAAGATATTATGTATGATGAAATATATGCTGCAAAATAAAATATGTTAAGTAATGAGAACCAAAGTAATATTAATAATAACAACTATTTTTATAGGACTGATTTCTTTGAATGCCCAAGATAAAGGAAATCAAAGTTCTGATTTTGACAAATTAAAAAAAGAAAGAGCCATATATTTTACTCAAAAACTGAATCTGTCCGATTCAGAAGCTAAATCGTTTATCCCTTTATTGGACGAATTCTTAACAAAAAAATATACTATAAATAAAGATTATAGACGTTTGGTAAAGACAATTCGTAAAAAAAATAACAAAATTACGGATGCGGAATATACAACTTGTACAGAGAAATTCTTGGATTCAAAAATCAAAGAAGCCGAATTGCAAAAAGAATATTATAAAAAATTCATGAAAATTTTACCTGCCGAGAAAGTGTATAAGCTACAATTTGTAGAAGTAGATTTCATGAAACAAGTATTAGAAAAACATAATAGACATCGTCAAAGAGGTCGATAAAATATTTCGATTGAAAAAATGTCAATGAAAAGTTTGATTTATAAAAAATATGTTTATATTTGTGTAATAAAGTAGTATTTTGATAAAAATGAATAACAAAACGCATCATCATTTAGCATTACTGACCATTTGGTAAATAAAGAGTGGTGATATGCGGTTAAAAAATATTTACACACTAAAAGCTTACCATAATATGGTAAGCTTTTTTATTTAGCAGTTAATCTAAATTAAATTAGACTATGACATTAAGAATTGCAGTACAATCTAAAGGCCGTTTATTTGAAGAAACGATGGAACTTTTGCAAGAAGCCGGGATTAAGTTGAATAATAAGAAAAGGACATTGCTTATTCCCGCAAAAGGATTTCCTATCGAAGTTTTATTCCTGCGTGATGATGATATCCCTCAAGCAGTAGCTACCGGGGTAGCTGATATCGGTATAGTTGGCGAAAACGAGTTTGTTGAAAAAAAAGAAGATGCCGATATTATTAAACGATTAGGATTCAGCTCATGTCGATTATCTTTAGCAATCCCTAAAGATGAAAATTATAAAGATATCACTTGGTTTGAAGGGAAAAAAATTGCGACGTCTTATCCATTTATATTAAAGCAATTCCTTAAAAAATCAAATATAACATCAGATATACATGTCATTACGGGTTCGGTCGAAATTTCGCCAAGTATAGGACTTGCCGATGCTATTTTTGATATTGTCAGTTCAGGAGGTACGCTTGTGAGTAACCGTTTGAAGGAAGTAGAGGTTGTAATGCAATCAGAGGCTATATTGATCGCTAACAAAACTTTATCTAAAGAAAAGCAATGTATTTTAAATGATCTGATTTTTCGTATTGAGTCTGTACAAACAGCGTCCGATAAAAAATATATTATGCTGAATGCACCCTCTGAAAAACTGCAGGAAATTATTGACGTTCTGCCGGGTATGAAAAGCCCAACAGTAACGCCTTTAGCTACAGATGGGTGGTGTTCAGTTCAATCAGTAATTGACGATAAGCGGTTCTGGGAAGTTATTAGTCGATTGAAAGCTTTAGGCGCAGAAGGTATCATTGTGCTGCCAATTGAGAAAATGATACTATGATAAAAGTATCGGATGATAAATATTATATTCATTATCTCGAAAATACGCTTCCGATATATTCAAAACACTGGATGGTCAAATAGAATATATGAGAGTTTGGTTACCTTTTGAAGATAGCACTCATAAAATTGGTGATACCGAAAAACCAATTGATTGTTGGTAGATAGGATTAATGAGCAATTTTGGATATATTATCATGATAAATTTGTTGAATTAGTTGGTTTTAAAGATATACAGATATTGTAGAATATAGTTTATTAAAGAAAGAATTTAAAGGCTAATAATATGCAAATAGTAAAATACCCTTCTCGTGAAGAATGGAATAAAATATTAGAGCGTCCACATTTCGATACAACGACATTACATAGTATTGTAAATTCAGTCTTACAAGATGTATATCGGAATGGAGATAAGGCGCTTCAGGCATATGCGGAAAAATTTGATAAGGTCGTATTGACATCCTTGCAAGTTTCAAAAGATGAGATTGATACTTCCGAAACTTTAGTTTCATCAGAATTGAAGGCTGCTATAAGAAGGGCTAAAAGAAATATAGAAATTTTTCATCGAAGCCAGATTTTTGAGACAAAGAAAATTGAAACGGCGCAAGGCGTCGCCTGTTGGCAAAAGGCAATCGCGATAGAGAAAGTAGGACTATATATTCCGGGAGGAACAGCCCCTTTGTTTTCAACCGTTTTGATGCTTGCCGTACCGGCGAAAATAGCAGGTTGCAAAGAAATAATACTATGTACTCCGCCCGATAAAGAAGGAAAAATAAATCCGGCGATTCTTTTTGCGGCAAAAGAATCAGGAGTTGACAAGATTTTTAAAGTCGGAGGAGCGCAAGCTATTGGAGCGATGACCTATGGGACAGAATCCGTGCCGAAAGTATATAAGATATTTGGTCCCGGCAATCAATACGTGATGGCTGCAAAGCAAATAGTCAGTCTGAAAGAAGTTGCGATAGATATGCCGGCAGGACCATCAGAAGTTCAGGTCATAGCCGATAAGTTTGCGAATCCAGCATTTGTAGCGTCGGATTTATTGTCTCAGGCAGAACATGGCGCGGATAGTCAGGTAATCTTGACAACTACGGATGAAACATTATTGCTGAAAGTTCAACAAGAAATAGAAAAACAACTATCAGAATTGCCTCGATGCGAAATAGCAGGAAAAGCATTACAAAATAGTAAGCTGATACTATTAAAGACTGATGAGGAAATCATTGAAATGACAAATGAATATGCCCCGGAACATTTGATTATCAACACAAGGAATTATATGCAACTTGCGGAGCAGATAGTTAACGCCGGTTCAGTTTTCTTAGGTGGTTATACGCCGGAGAGTGCAGGAGATTATGCATCGGGAACCAACCATACCCTTCCCACCAGCGGTTATGCAAAAGCATACAGTGGCGTAAATTTAGATAGCTTTATCAAAAAGATAACATTTCAGGAAATAACGAAAGAAGGCATTCAAAATTTAGGAACTACAATTGAAATTATGGCGGAAAATGAGCAACTGTATGCGCATAAAAATGCTGTAACATTACGTTTAAAAGAATGATTTACGAAAAAGAAATAATATATGGGACGCCCGAACATGAAGAAATGATAAATCTTCGTAATCGAATTTTGCGTGAACCATTAGGACTAATTTTTTCGGATGAAGATTTGAAAAAAGAAAAAAAAGATTTTCTGCTATGTTGTTGCAATGAAAAGAATGACAAAATTGTCGGATGCTGTGTCCTTACACCCCTTAATGACAGTGTGTTACAATTGCGACAAATGGCAGTTGAGTCCTTTCGTCAACGAAAAGGGGTAGGAGCAGGAGTTTTATTATTTGCGGAGAAAGTAGCGAAGAAAAACCATTATAAATATATATACTTACATGCTCGTAAAGAAGCTGTCGGGTTCTATGAAAAATTTGGATATAATATTGTAAGTGACGAGTTTATTGAAGTCGGTATTCCCCATTATGAAATGTTGAAAAATATAGAAGACTGAATTTGAAAAACAAACGTGATATTCATAATATTCAAAACCGATTTTATCCCGGATTAGAATTTTATAGGCAGTCTTACGCATATTTCGTATAGAATAGCTATAAAATTAATAAATAGAAGTTGAAAAGGGGCTTTACAGCTTTACAGTATAACGTCAGAACAGTATTTATATATGTTTTCATTATTCAAAAAACGTGAACTTATCAATAATCGAAAAGGTTTATATTTGGTATTGACGAACAAGGGAGGATAAGTCGGACTTTATATACATAGAAACAAAGAATAAGAAATACATGTTTAAGATAACGTTCAAGACAAGAACATATAACGTGTCAAATTAATTTTGAAATAATTAAATAAGATTAGAAAAAAAGTAACTCCCATACAAGGTAAGAATGATTATCATTTTATCATAAATACAGGTGATGACCCCCTGGTTGGATTTATGATAACTATTTATTATACTAAATATAGAATATAAGTCTGAAACTACAATCATTAGTTCGTCCCAATATTTGGAATTTGAAACCATATTCATCAGCCCGCAATGAATTTAAAGGAGAAGCATCCGTATTTCTTGATGCCAATGAAAATCCTTTGAGAAATAATTATAACCGCTATCCTGACCCTCTCCAATGTAAATTGAAAGAAAAGATATCGAAGATAAAAAATGTAAGACCCGAACAAATCTTTTTAGGAAATGGAAGTGATGAACCCATTGACCTTGTTATCCGTATTTTCTGCGAACCTTCAAAAGATAACATCGTGGCTATTGCTCCCACTTATGGTATGTACGAGGTATGTGCCGAAATAAATAATGTGGAGTACAGAAAAGTACTGCTGAATGAGGATTTCTCAATAAATATAGATCGGATGTTAGGCGCCACGGATATAAATACTAAAATAATATTCCTTTGTTCGCCAAACAATCCGACAGGTAACTTACTAAGAAGAGAAGACATCAATCGCATTTTATTTTCATTTCAAGGAATAGTCGTATTGGACGAAGCGTATATAGATTTTACCGAAAACGCAACACATTTGAATGATTTGAGTGAATTTCCTAACCTGATTATTTTACAAACATTTTCTAAAGCATGGGGATTAGCTGCCGTTCGATTAGGAATGGCGTTTGCTTCGCCCGAAATAATAGGGCTTTTCAATAAAGTAAAATACCCTTACAATATAAATGCCTTGACACAGGAATTTGTTGATAAAGCGCTCAACGAAATGTCAAAAAAAGAAGAATGGGTAAACACAATACTTGCGGGACGTTCATATTTGCAAGAAGAATTGAGGAAAATTCCATTTGTTATAAAAATATATCCCTCGGATGCCAATTTTATTTTAATAAAAGTCCGTGATGCGCTAAGCACTTATAATCAT
>CALYRA010000138.1 GCA_945292135.1 uncultured Dysgonomonas sp. | reverse complement strand
AGCATTGAAGAAAAGAAAGAATTACCGGAAGAAACAAGTATTCCTCAGCAACCCTCCGTCAATTTGAAACATCAGGATATTATAGACACCTTCATTTGTAAATCAGAAACGGAAGGTAACATAATAAAATTTGATCTGGAAGCAGAAGAAGACCTTCCTCAAGATGAACAGAGACAAGAAGAAGCAGCCGGAGAAGATGACTTGAATGATGACTTGTTTTTTACGGAAACACTGGCTAAAATATATACAAAGCAAAAAAAGTATGATAAAGCGTATAAAATTATTAAACATTTAAGTTTGAATTATCCGAAAAAAAATATTTACTTTGCAGACCAATTGAGTTTTCTGGAAAAATTGATTATTAATTCAAAATATAAAGATAAGAAATGAATACAATACTCACTGTATTAATTGTGCTTGCATCTATCGTTCTTATATTAGTAGTGCTGGTTCAAAAATCAAAAGGAGGAGGTCTATCTTCCAATTTTTCATCATCCAATGCTATTATGGGAGTACGTAAGACTACTGATTTCATTGAAAAAGCGACTTGGGGACTTGCCGGATTTATTCTTATATTGAGTATTGTGTGCGTAATGATAGCTCCGGGATTTAATAAAACGTCATCAGATGTCAATATACCTAAAGCTCCTGCGGCAGCGACATCTACGCCAAGTTTTCCCACATCAGGATCTTTGGAGGATCAACTTCCTGCTGATAATGACGCTGCACCAGCGCCAATAGATCCCGCTCCGAAAAATTAAGATTACTTTGTATAAATTTCACAATATAGGGAAGGCTATTCTTAAGGAATAGTCTTTTTTATTATGAATCAATGAACTAATTATAATTCGTTATATAACGGGATATCAGACAGATATTCAAATTTCATTTGCTCATAATCCATGTGGCAACAAAAATGATTGACGCCATTCGAAACGATCAGATATTCTACTTTTAAAACAATATTATAATTTGCGATTTGGTTGAAGACTTCTTGCGTAATTTTTATATCAGGAGATTTATACTCAACAATAACTAATGGCTGCATTGCTCTGTTATAAATCACGGAGTCGCATCTTTTTTTTTGATTATTCAGATTTATCTGAATTTCGTTAGCGATAAGCGATGCCGGATATTTTTTTTCTGTAATTAGATAATTTACAAAATGTTGACGTACCCACTCTTCCGGCGTAAGAGCGACAAAACGGCGGCGTAAGTTGTCGAAAACAGTCAACTTATTTCCACTTTTTTTTATATTGATATCGAATGCAGGCAGATTTAACTCTAACATTTATTATCTTTAC
Organism: uncultured Dysgonomonas sp.; assembly: GCA_945292135.1. Classification (GTDB taxonomy): domain Bacteria; phylum Bacteroidota; class Bacteroidia; order Bacteroidales; family Dysgonomonadaceae; genus Dysgonomonas. The sequence continues at coordinate 3,848 of CALYRA010000138.1, read as the reverse complement.
TCAATTTTTTAGGTTATAGACCTATTGACAATATTCTTTGAACAAAAATAGATTTTATATGAAGACAAAACAAGAAATAGTAGACAATTGGTTACCGCGTTATACCAAAAGGCCATTAGATCAATTTACAAAATATATATTGCTTACCAATTTTGCGAAATATGTTGAGATCTTCGCAAATCATTTTAATGTTCCTATCGTAGGTTTGGACGCTAATATGCCTAACGCTTCGGCTGAAGGAATAACAATTATCAATTTTGGTATGGGTAGCGCAAATGCCGCTACAATAATGGACTTATTAAGCGCAATAAAACCCGAAGCTGTGCTTTTCCTGGGAAAATGCGGAGGAATCAAAAAGCAGAATAAATTGGGAGATTATATATTGCCAATAGCCGCCATAAGGGGAGAAGGAACATCCAATGATTATTTACCGCCCGAAGTACCTTCCTTACCGGCATTTAATTTGTTAAGATCAGTATCATCCAATATACGTGACTTCAATCGTGATTATTGGACAGGTACGGTATATACTACCAACCGTCGCGTATGGGAGTATGATGACGATTTCAAAGATTATCTCCGTAAGATCAGAGCTATGGCTGTGGATATGGAGACAGCTACGCTTTTTACTTGCGGATTTGCCAATCAGATTCCGACAGGAGCATTATTGCTGGTTTCAGACCAACCTATGATTTCGGAAGGCGTAAAAACCGAAAAAAGTGATAATTTAGTTACGAAAAATTATGTAGATGAACATGTTTTGATCGGTATAAAAGCTTTGCGTACGTTAATTAATAACGGACAAACGGTAAAACATCTTCGTTTTGATTGATAATGACATTCGAACAGATTAAAGCGGATATTTTAGCTCGTAGATTCAAGCCCGTCTATTTATTGATGGGCGAAGAGTCTTATTATATAGATGAACTTACAAATTTGTTCGTAGAGAAAGTATTACCCGAAGAGGAGCGTGACTTTAATCAGACTATATTATATGGGCGTGAAACAGATGTCAGGAACTTGATAACCTTAGCTCGAGGATTTCCGATGATGTCCGAATATCAGTTGATCGTTGTGAAGGAAGCTCAGGATATGAGTAAATTGGATGAACTTTCGGTTTATGTTCAGAATCCTTTAGCCAGCACGATTCTTGTCATTAATTATAAAAACGGTTTATTTGACAAACGCAAGAAGTTAACGGCAGAAATAAATAAGCATGGCGTTATTTTTGAATCGAACAAGGTTCCCGAATATAAAATGCCCGCTTTTATTAGTTCGTATATACAATCGAAAGGTTTGACTATTGACGGTAAATCTGCCCAAATGTTAGCAGACTATTTGGGAAATGACTTGAAAAAGTTTACGAACGAGATTGAAAAACTTCTGATTGCACTTCCTCCCAATAATAAGCAGATTACAGCAGATATTATAGAATTAAATATCGGTATCAGTAAGGATTTTAACAATTTTGAATTGTTGAAAGCCGTTGTCGAAAAGAATATAGTCAAAGTAAATCAGATAGCGGATTATTTTGAGAAAAACCCGAAAAATAATCCGATGATTTTGACTTTAACCGTATTATTCAATTTCTTTAGTAACCTTATGATTTGCTATTGGGCAAAAGATAAATCTGAACAGGGATTGGCAGCCGAATTAGGTTTAAGAAGTTCTTATCAGGCTAAAGATTATGTACAGGCTGTGCGTAATTACAATGCTTTCAAATGTATGGAAGTAATAAGCTTACTTCGCGCATACGATGCTAAAGGAAAAGGTATTGGCAATATTTCGACTCCCGACGGAGAATTGTTGAAAGAATTATTGTATAAAATAACTCATTAACACATCTGTTATTAAAAATAAATTGATGCTTCCGGTTCGGAGTTTTTTTATTCCGAATATGATATTTATTGGCGTTTAGAAAAAGGTCTGTTTCTCGAAAGCGTTATACGATAATCTATAAAAAATCATCCGGAAGATTTACTAAATATAATTTGTCGCTTGCCCGTGTAATTGCAGTATATAACCATCTGTAAAAGTTCACGCCTAAATATTCCTGCGGCACATATCCCATATCCAAAAAGACATTTTTCCATTCACCACCCTGCGCTTTGTGACAAGTGACCGCATAGGCGAATTTAGTCGATAAATTGATATAATCTTAGAGAACATTATAAAAAAGTTCCTGAGAACGATCACGGGATAGTCCCGCGCTTTCGGAAGTTAAAGTGTCAAGTAATATTTTTATTTCCAATTCAGTATCGTAATCCACGCTACGAACCAATACGTCGCAAAATCGAAAACCATATAACTCTTGTGTTTTTCGAATACGAAGTACTTCCAATATTTCACCATTAGCGAGAAATTCGATCCCTTCTATTTTTTCAGCCCAAAAGTAATTGTTTTTAGTTATCATCAATAGGTCGCCTGTTGATATCTCTTCTTCTCTCCACAAAATACGGTTACGTACGCCCTGATTATAGATATTTGACCGTTTATTCGAACGTGAAATAATCATGGTATTCTCTACTCCGTCGCGATCATAAGCCGCATTGATTTCATCAATCAATTCTTCGCCGCTGATTTTTTTTATATCATTAAAACCATTAAGTTTCAATTTCGGATAATCTTCCGTAGCCCCTTCATGAAGAGTATTACGAATATTTGTCGCATTATATAGAATGCCCGAACTTTCGGCTTGTCTGACTATTTGCGTCATGATGGATTCTATAACATCTAATCCATAACTTTCGAGTACATCTTTTTGTAAAGCGGGGCTGTCGTCTTGCATGACAGGAGGTAGCTGAGCAGAATCTCCGATCAGTAATAATTTGCAATTTTCGCCCGAATATATATAGTGAATCAGGTCGTCTAATAACCTGCCTGTACCAAATACGGCCGAATCCAAACCATCATTACTTATCATAGACGCTTCATCTACAATGAATAAAGTGTCTTTGTGCAAATTGTCTAAGATTGAAAAATTTCCGATGTCTTCCGAAAATTTTCGTTGACGATAAATTTTCTTGTGTATCGTGAATGCCGCATGATTGGAATACGCTGAAAAAACTTTGGCTGCTCTGCCGGTAGGCGCCAGCAAAACAGTTTTTTGTTTGAATTCGGTCATTGTTTTAACCAATGCGCCGAGTAAAGAAGATTTACCCGTTCCCGCATAACCTTTCAGCAAAAATACCGTTTCCTGTTTTGCGACGAAAAGAAAATCCACTATCTTCTCCAATGTTATGTTTTGTTCCGGAGTAGGTTCGAAAGGAAAATTTTCTTTAATCTTGCTGAGGAAAAAGTTTTCTATCATTAAAAGGGAATTTTTATGAATTGAATATCAAAAGTAGTAGATAAAAATATCTTTTACTACATTTGTGTGAAGAAAAAGTCAGTTATGTTTATTCCCGAAACTATAGATCTTGGACAATCGGAAAAATATGATTTGTCTATCCGCATCAGACCGGATGGATTTATGTTTTCTATATCTGAGCCTGACGCGGGAAGTAATTATTGTTTAAGAGAAACCACATTTTCAGAAGAAACATTGCTGAAAAATGTGCAAAAAATTATTTTTGATCTGAATTTTTTGACTCAACAATTTCATTCGACAAAGGTAGTTTTGGTTTCTCCCGATTATGATATAATTCCAATCGAATTTTATCAAAACAAAGCGGATAAAAAGAATGCTATATTCAATTTTGTACACTATCCCGAAGCCAGTCATATTTTATCTTATGAAAATGTACGGCAGAGAAATGTGACTTTGTTCAGCGTAGATTCCGAATTATATGAATTCCTTTTCAGGAGTTTGTACAATCCTGTTTTTATACATCATACAAACTCTTTGA
>CALYRA010000137.1 GCA_945292135.1 uncultured Dysgonomonas sp. | reverse complement strand
ATTTATGCTGATATGCGATTTGAAAAGAAGACTTACAAAATGATAAATATATTTGGAAATATGTCTTTAGTATTTATTTTTATAATGTTATATGTAATTGAATACCGATATATTAAAATCATATCCTCAGTCTACAAGGAAAGAGAAATTTACATAGAAAAACAAAAACTGGAAGGTAATAAGAATATTATATTTAATGATAAAATAATATTACCTCAAAGATATAACTTTGAAGATTTATCTGATAAACCTTATGCAGGTTATAATAAAACATATGCAGATTATTATGGCGTCGATTCTGTAAAAGTCATAAAATAGTATGAATTTAGAAATATATAAGTATATCAAAATAAATAACAGGTCAAAAATATATTTATCTTTTGCAATCCTCTTCTGTTTTATACTTATGTATATTCTAAATCGGTTTTATCCTTTATTTGGTGAAGATTGGGATTATGCTTATTTTTGGGTTCCAAATGGCGACCATCCCGACAGAGTGCGGAATATCATGGATATAATCAGGTCGCAATACAACCATTATTTATATTGGGGAGGTCGCAATATCGCGCATGGGATTGACCAACTTCTGTTAATGATTGGTGATTGTTGGCACGATATTCTGAATGCTTTGGCTTTAGTTTTTCTGAGTTTCGGAATATATAAAATATCAAATAAGAATAACGAAACAAACGCATTTGTTTTTGTTATTGCTTTTTTAGCATTATGGTTTATACAGCCCACTTTTATAATTGACACTTTGTGGCTCACTTATAGCGTAAACTATTTGTGGACGACAATGATTATTGTATGGTTCATTTATTTTTACTACTCCTATTATCGAACTAATCATCTAAAAAATAGTATTACTCGAGCTATTTTATTTTTTATATTTGGAATAATTGCAGGCTGGACTAATGAAAATATGGGACCAGCGCTTATTTTTCTTATTATCGCATTTTTAATTTTGATCCGAATTGATAATAAGGGACGTATTCCTATATGGACTTTGACAGGTTTGTTAGGAGTAATGTTGGGATATTATATATTATTTACTGCTCCCGGCAATTACATTCGTATCGGAGAGTCGGATGCCAGTATATGGGACATCTTTTCATTTTCCATCTTTTTGCAAAGATTACAATCCGTTGCTAAAGGATTTTTCTTTTCATTATTAATACCGACAATTATTTATATTATTCTATTGTTGATTTATAGGAGACGGAAAAATACAGAAAATAACAGGAAAATATTTAGAGCGTCACTGTTGTTTTATCTTTCCGCTCTTGTCGCGCTGCTTGTACTGCTATTTACGCCGGGATTCGGTAGGCATGTATTGTTTGGTATTACCACTTTAGGAATTATTCCAGTTGTCTTAATATATGCCAATATCGGTTTTAAAACAAATAAAAAACGATTTATACATATCTTTTTATTTGTATTAATATTTCTGATATTTCTGTTTGACTATTGTAATAAATTTAATTATTTTAACAATGTAGATAAATTTTGGAAAAAAAGAGCTCTATTTGTAGAACAACAAAAGGCTAAAGGAATAAAAGATATTATCTTTACGGATTATATAAAACCTGACTACCATACAGGAATGTACGATATTTATTATTGTACTGAATTTTTGATAAATATAATGTATTCTCGTTATTATTGACTAAACACTGTAAGGGTAAGAACAAATAATTTAAAGAATGAAGAAGATACAGAAAATACTAAAGAATAGAATACTTATATTGGATGGAGCTATGGGCTCTTTAATCCAACGATATAAACTTACAGAAGAGGATTTCAGAGGAGAACGGTTTAAAGATTCGGTTATTTTGCAGAAGGGTAATAATGATTTGCTGAACCTTACCCGTCCCGATATAATTGAAACAATACATAGAGAATATTTGGAAGTAGGAACAGATATTATCGAAACCAATACTTTCAACGCTCAGGCTATATCGCTGGAAGATTATGATATGTCACATCTTTCAAAAGAGATAAATATAGCAGCCGCTAAAATAGCCCGTAGGGCAGCTGATGATTATACGAAACGAAATCCTGATAAACCTCGCTTTGTAGCCGGTTCGATAGGACCTACCAATAAAACCGCGTCGATGAGTCCGAAAGTAGAAAATCCTATTTATCGGGCTGTCACTTTCGATGATTTGAGAATTGCGTACAAAGAACAAATAGAAGGTTTAGTTGAAGGTGGAGTAGATTTGCTATTAATAGAAACAATCTTTGACACGCTGAATGCTAAGCCGCGCTATTTGCAGTTGAAGAAGTCAGCAAAGAACGAAACGTAGATCTGCCAATAATGATTTCGGTAACATTGTCGGATAAAGCCGGGCGTACATTGTCAGGTCAAACAATTGGAGCCTTTTTAGCTTCATTTGAGCATGTCCCCTATCTTTCGGTAGGTTTGAATTGCTCATTTGGCGCTCATGACATGAAGCCTTTTTTAAAAGAACTGGGTAGATTATCTCCTAATTTTATATCCGCATACCCAAATGCGGGTTTACCAAATCAGTTTGGCGAATATGACGAAACGCCTGAAATAATGGCTAAACAGATAAAAGAATTTATCGATGAAGGCCTTGTTAATATTTTAGGTGGATGTTGTGGTACTACGCCAGCTCATATTGCGCAATATTCGAGATTAGTAGAAGGCGCTAAACCTCACGTACCTGCTTCCAAGTCGCCTTATATGTGGTTATCAGGATTGGAACTTTTAGAAGCTAAACCCGAAATAAATTTTATAAATATTGGGGAGCGATGCAATGTTGCCGGCTCACGTAAATTTTTACGTCTGATAAAAGAGCAGAAATACGAAGAAGCTTTAGCTATTGCTCGTAAACAGGTCGAGGATGGAGCCCAAATTTTGGATGTGAATATGGATGAAGGCTTATTGGATGGAGTAAAAGAAATGACAACTTTTCTCAATCTGGTAGCATCAGACCCAGATGTCTCACGTATTCCGATTATGATAGACTCTTCAAAATGGGATGTTCTGGAAGCAGGGTTGAAATGCGTACAAGGTAAGCCTGTTGTAAACTCTATTTCCCTGAAAAACGGAGAAGAAGAATTCTTGCGTCAAGCTCGTCTTATCAGGTCTTATGGAGCAGCCGTTATAGTTATGGCTTTCGACGAAACAGGTCAGGCGGATAGGTTTGAACGTCGTATCGAGATTTGTGAAAGAGCATATAAATTATTGGTAAATGACGGATTCGAAGCCAAAGATATTATATTTGACCCCAATGTATTAGCCATTGCGACAGGTATAGAAGAACATCGCAATTATGCGGTTGATTTCTTAAATACGATTGACTGGATAAAATTAAATCTACCACATGCCAAAATTAGTGGCGGAGTGAGTAACCTGTCATTTTCATTCAGAGGAAATGATTATGTACGAGAAGTAATGCACTCCGTGTTTTTATATTATGCCATTCAGAGAGGTATGGATATGGGAATAGTCAATCCCGGGCAATCAGTCGTATATGATGATATACCGATTGATTTAAGAAATTTAGTCGAAGATGTTATTTTCAACCGTCGTGCCGAAGCTACGGATGAATTGATCGAATACGCTGAAAAAATAAAAGGTGAGAAAAACGAACAAGGCGCTCAGAAAGTTCAGGAATGGCGAAACTTTACTTTGGAAGAACGTATAAAATATTCCTTAATTAAAGGTATCAGTGAATACTTGGAAGAGGATTTACAAGAAGCCTTACAAAAATATCCGAAAGCTGTTGATATAATTGATAAGCCGCTAATGGACGGAATGAATAAAGTCGGAGACTTGTTTGGGGCAGGTAAAATGTTTTTGCCGCAAGTCGTCAAAACAGCTCGTACCATGAAGCAGGCAGTAGCTATTTTGCAACCAACAATCGAAGCTCAAAAAACATCATCGTCAGGTAGCAACAAAGCCGGAAAATTGATTATTGCCACAGTAAAAGGTGACGTACATGATATTGGCAAAAATATTGTTTCCATTATTTTAGCATGTAATAATTATGAAGTGATAGACTTAGGCGTTATGACGCCTCCCGAAGTAATTATACAGAAGGTAAAAGAAGAACAACCTGATATACTATGTCTTAGCGGATTAATTACTCCTTCATTAGAAGAAATGAGTATTGTAGCTAAGGAAATGAACAAAGCAGGATTCACCATTCCACTATTAATTGGAGGCGCGACTACGTCAAAACTACATACAGCTATTAAGATTGACCCTAAATACAATAATGGATCAGTCGTTTACGTGAAAGATGCCTCCCAAGCCCCAGCAGTTGTCAATAAATTAATAAATCATTCAACAAGAAATGATTTTATAAACGAGATAAAGGAAGAATACTCCTCTTTGCGTGAATCCACCAAAGATAAAAAAGAAGATTTACTACCTTATTCGGAAATATTGGATAAGAAATTTAAAATTGATTGGAATAGTTACGAAGCGCCAAAGCCAAATGTAACGGAACGTCAAGTTTTAAAAAATATACCCGTAGCGGAGATTATACCTTATATCGATTGGAAATTCTTCTTCCATGCGTGGAATTTGTCAGCCCGTTATGCTTCCATACATCAAATAGATGACTGCCCTTCTTGCCGTATAAATTGGATTAATTCTTTTTCGGAAGATGAACGCGAGAAAGCTACCGAAGGGATGAAACTATATAAAGATGCAAAAGCGATGCTTGACCATCTTGTATATACAAAGGCTGATTTTATAGGAGCTACGTTTGGTATATATGAATCATACAGCGATGATGAATGTTTGTATATCAATAATATACGTTTTCCAATGCTACGCCAACAAAAGAAAAATGATAAAGATACCTATCTATCAATTTGTGATTTCGTTGCGCCCAAATCTTCGGGAAAAAAAGATTATATCGCAGGATTTACTGTCAGTGCGGGCTTAGGTGGGGCAAATGAGTTATTGAGTGAATACGAAAGACAGGGCGATGAATATTATGTCTTATTGCTAAAATCCGTTTTAGATCGATTAGCCGAAGCCACTACCGAATGGTTGCACGCGCGTATTCGTAAAAAATATTGGGGATTCGCAGCAAATGAAAATATCACTATTAATGATATGTTTACATTAAAATATCAAGGCATTCGCCCCTCAGTAGGTTATCCATCAATACCG
>CALYRA010000136.1 GCA_945292135.1 uncultured Dysgonomonas sp. | reverse complement strand
TAAGAATTCCAATTACTCCCGATCTAAGGTATGCTATTTGTTCATTTGTATCGCTTACAAAGTTATCAATATAATATAATTTTTTTTCTTGTTTATCCGGCGTAAAAAAATTAAGGAATAAATTGAATGTTTCATCTTTCGATAATATTCCTAATTTATGCGCATCTTCTATATCCATTATTTTATAACAAATATCGTCTGCAGCTTCGACAAGATAAACCAAAGGATGGCGACAATACATAAGCGGAGATTGTCGGATAAGTATCAATCCTAATTCATCGGCGATTTTTCTAAAATCGTCTTCTTCCGATTGAAAGAATCCAAATTTGCCTTTTGCCAATTCGGAAGAAAAAGGGTATTTCGCAATAGATGCCAATGTCGGGTAGGTCATAACAAATCCTCCTTTTCTACGTCCTCTGAATTGATGGATAAGTAATCGTATGGAATTGGCATTCCCTTCAAAATTGGTAAAATCCTCCCAACGACCACCTTCATTTTGTACTTCTTCTTTTAGCCTCATACCATTTCCTTCAGAGAAATAACTCGTTATAGCGGTTTCTCCGGAATGTCCGAAAGGGGGATTCCCCAGATCATGCGCTAAGCATGCCGCAGCTACAATAGAGCTTATTTCTTCGAATGGCGCGGACGAATCGGAATATTTTTTTCTCAATTCGTTCCCTGCAATTACACCTAAAGATCGACCGACGCTCGAAACTTCTATACTATGAGTTAAACGATTGTGAACAAATATACTACCCGGCAAAGGGAATACTTGCGTCTTGTTTTGTAATCGACGGAACGGTGATGAAAAAATCAATCTGTCATAATCACGTTGAAAATCAGTTCGGTTTTGATTGTCATCATGAAATTGCTCCATTCCGAACCGCTTGGTAGTGAGTAATTGCTGCCAGTTCATATTATCCAATTAAGTTAGTTGTTTTACTTATTGCGAGGTTTTGCAAAACGATATATATTTTGAGCATCAAAGATATTAAAAATAGGCTGATTAGCAATATATCTGCCATATAATGACTATCTTTGTGCTTTAATAATTCCAAGCACGTAATGAATTTCAAACGTTCGACAACAATTGCTCTTACTGTTGCGGTAGCATTTTTTATGCAAAATCTCGATACCACAGCAGTTAATACCGCCATACCCAAAATGGCAGAGTCATTCAATACGGATATAATTCACCTTAGTGCGGGTATTACATCATATATGATTGCTTTGGCTATATTCATCCCTGTCAGTGGATGGATTGCTGACCGTTTTGGAACGCGTAAAGTTTTCTGTACGGCAATAGTTTTGTTTATCATATCTTCTATTCTTTGTGGAATATCGCAATCTTTAATGCAATTCGTTTTGTGTCGTATCTTGCAGGGTATGGCGGGAGCGATGATGACTCCTGTCGGTAGATTGGCTGTTTTGAAAGCTACGCCAAAAAATGAGCTTGTAAAAGTTATGAATTACATCACATTACCCGCTCTTGTAGCTCCTATATTAGGTCCGTTGGTCGGTGGATACTTAGCGACTTATTTTAGGTGGCATTGGATATTCTTTTTAAATGTTCCTATCAGCATAATATGTATAATATTAGCTTTGAAACATATGCCTAAAGATGATGAGGATAAAGTAACCATTAAAAAACATTTTGATTCCGTAGGATTTGTCTTGAGTGGTCTTGGATTATCCGGATTTATGTTTGGAATGGAATTATTTAGTCAGAACGGAATTGCCTATTGGTTGCCTGCTTCTATAGTAATAACCGGGTTAATTCTGATATATTTAAATTTTAAATATTCGAAATGTACGTCAAGTCCATTGATTGATTATTCTGTTTTAACAATACCTACCTATCGAATTACAATATTCACAGGAACGATTTCGAGGATGATAATAGGCGTAGCTCCTTATTTGATACCTTTAATGTTCCAAATAGGTTTTGGAATGAGTCCTTTTGAATCAGGATTATTGTTTGTCGCTACAATGGTCGGAAACTTATCAATGAAAACAATTACTGTTTACGTAATACGTCGTTTTCCTTTCCGTAACATATTGATTATAAATGGAGCATTAATCGGATTGTTTACTTTCCTTACATCATTATTGCTACCGACAACACCTGTTTATTTAATAGTTTTATTGATGTTCGTATCGGGAATGGTACGTTCGATGCAATTTACCAGTATAACTACCTTGGCATTTTCTGAAATCCCGGAAAGTCATATGACTGCGGCTAATTCGTTATACAGTACTATTCAACAAATGTCGGCAGGTATGGGAATCGCCATGGGGGCAGTTATATTACGTTTTTCGAATATAATAAATGAAGGTCAGAAAGGCATATATAAAGTGGCTGATTTTAGATTGGCGTTTATTGTTATCGCAATTTTAGCGTTTATCCATTTATATGGATATACAAAACTTGCTCCGGATGCAGGGGATGCGGTTAGAAATAAAAAAGCATCATAACCCTTAAACTCAAAATTATTATCTTTGGCATTATTTAAATGTTATAAATTTAATGCAAAAAGATATAGATATTCGTGTCAGTCCAAAGCAAGCCGCAGATAATAATATATTAAAACAACTATTTGCTAAAAACGTTAACGCCTCAGTTAATGATATAAGCTCAATACGTATTATTCGGCGGTCAATAGATGCTCGTCGGCACAACATATATATTAATCTTCGAATAAGAGGGTATATAAATGAAATAGAAGCGGAACCTAATCTTGTCTCAATAGATTATCCAAATGTTGAGAATGCACCTCGAGCAATTATTGTTGGCGCTGGTCCCGCAGGATTGTTCGCGGCATTACGTTTGATAGAATTGGGTATTTGTCCAATTATCATTGAACGAGGAAAAAATGTACGTGATAGAAAAAAAGACACTGCCGAAATAAATCGCAAACATATTGTTAATCCCGAATCAAATTATTGTTTTGGCGAAGGGGGAGCCGGTGCCTACTCAGATGGAAAGTTATATACACGTAGTCAGAAACGTGGAAACGTAGTGAAAATATTGAATGTATTTTGCCAACACGGCGCTGATACTTCTATTCTTGTGGATGCTCATCCTCATATAGGGACAGACAAACTACCTCGTATTATTGAAAGAATGCGAGAACAGATAATCGCATCGGGTGGAGAGGTTTGCTTCGAGACGAGGATGGATAAACTTATCATAGAAAATAATGAGGTAAAAGGAATTGAAACCGGTGATGGGAAAAGATTTTCAGGTAAAGTTATTTTAGCGACAGGTCATTCAGCCAGAGATGTATATTATATGCTTCATAATCATAATATAAAAATTGAAGCGAAAGGATTAGCAGTAGGATTTCGTATCGAACATCCTTCACACTTGATAGATCAAATACAATATCATAATATAGAAGGTCGGGGAAAATATCTACCAGCGGCAGAATATAGTTTTGTCGAGCAAGCCGGTGGGAGAGGAGTTTATTCATTCTGTATGTGCCCCGGAGGTATAATCGTTCCTGCTGCCAGCGGTGTTGAGCAATTGGTTGTGAATGGAATGTCCCCATCCAATCGGGGTTCGAAATGGTCAAATTCGGGCGTTGTTGTCGAGATTCATCCCGAAGACTTTCCTGAATATGCAAAATATAATGAATTAGCATTATTAAAATTTCAGGAAGACTTGGAAAAACAGGCTTGGATAGAAGGTGGTATGACACAAGTTGCTCCGGCGCAAAGAATGTATGATTTTGTAAAAGGTAGAAAAAGTAATTCTTTGCCAACGACTTCTTACGTACCCGGAGTAAAATCATCACCTATGCATGAATGGATGCCGCAATTTATAACTGTCAGATTGCAAGAAGCATTTAAGAAGGTCGGACAAAAAATGAAAGGTTATCTGACAAATGAGGCTATATTGCTGGGAGTTGAAAGCCGTACTTCTTCACCCGTTAGAATAATCAGAGATAGGGAAACATTACAACATCCTGAAATAAAAGGATTGTATCCTTGTGGTGAAGGAGCAGGTTACGCCGGAGGAATTGTTTCCGCCGCAATGGATGGAGAACGTTGCGCGGAAGCTTTAGCCGTATCAATAAAAAATCAAAATACTATTTTATGAATTTATCTGATACTAAAAAATCTATAATAATTTTATCAGTTCTAATATTAATATCTATAAGCCATATATCGGCACAAACTAAAAGAAAAATAGGAATAGCGTTTGCTGCCGATACTACGATGATTTGTCAATATCTGGTTTTTTTCAAAGATAGAATATATACCTTGTCTTTAGATATTCCTTTAAAAAATTATATGGAAAATAGATTGAAAGAAGAGTTGGAAAAATCTGATAAATATCATAATGATGTGACGATCTTAAATGTTTATGAGCGACTAATGCCTCTTGAAAATTCTATTCTTTTTGATAAGAAATCAAAAAAAGTAATTTTTAAGATATGCAAAATTACCGATGATTATGATTTTGTCATTTTTATTAAAAATGAACATATTCCTGATCAGTATGTTAATGGTATTATTATACCAAACAGGATACTGAATCGAGCAAATGGTTTATTAATATATAAATTGAGTAAGCCATATTTGTATACTACTATTGGATTTTATATTTATGATGTAAAGAAAGAGAAATTTATTCACTACAATAACTTAGATGGTATAAATGGTAATTTTCAAAACTGCAAATTGAATAATTTTGAAAAACCTAAAGACGACATAAATATAACTGACGATATGATTGAGTTTTTGACTTTTGAAATGAAAAATTTTATAAATCAAAGAATATATCGTTTTACGGCAAAAACCGGTTTAGTACCAGAGAATAAAATTGAGAAAGAGAAATTTATAGATGACATATATGGTAGGTAATAACGACATCGCCTACCATTGCATTAAGTATGTATTTATCAGTGCAATAATGAGCCAAATATAATGCTCGCCACGCCTAAATAAATAATCAAACCTGTAACGTCCACAATTGTTGCTACAAATGGCGCTGATGAGGTTGCCGGATCAGCTCCCAAGCGGCGTAATATAAATGGTAGCATCGAACCTATCAATGAACCCCATAATACTATACCAACAAGAGATATCGAAACCGTACTGCCTACCATTATCCAATGTTCGCCATACAAGTCAGGAAATATGGTATGCCAAATATATATTCTTAAAAATCCGATA
>CALYRA010000135.1 GCA_945292135.1 uncultured Dysgonomonas sp. | reverse complement strand
CCCGTAGGAACTGATAAAAGCAGAAACCAGAAGAAAACCATGGAAGGAAAAATATTCGCTTCTGTATCGCTTAGCCTGAAATCAGCTTTTACATAATTAGACGCAGCGCCTACCAAGTCCACAAAGCCCATACAGAAGAAAGCAAGCATGACAGGCAACAACGTTGCATATATATTTCTTTGTTTCATTTCGAATCGTTATTATTTTAAATTATAGATATTAATATCTTCTATATCGATTGTTTCTCCATCAGTATCGAATGTTAATGAATTATATGGTTCGGTAGGGAAAACCAGGTTTGTTTGCACCAGTTCTCCATCATTAACAAATAATTCGGTAGAAGCTTTATCTACAAATAATCTAATTTTATAGGAATTTTTAGTAACCAAAGGCGCATTTATAAGTGCCGGAGCAAAGTTGTTTGAAAAATCAACCAGACCACTTTTTGCTCTGTCAATCGAAAGGGTGTTATTTTTGAGATCGAATATGAAACGAACGTTTTCTCCTTTTTGGTTTGCCAATTTAAACTCGAAATTTTTCACCTCTTTTGGTTTAACTAAAAATTCTACTTCATATGCTCCTTGATTGTCATTCAATAATTTTTCGATGGAATATGTTTTATCTACTTGTTTGTTTTCAATTTTTACATTGTTTCTTCTTAACTCAGCCATTTCAGCAATAGGAGGATTTGCCACTATTAAATGCTTACCGTTATGGACTAATTTCAATTCACGCACGATAGTGTTAGCGCTCGAAAAATTTATCGAAGGAACGGAATTCGCGTAATCCCAATTATTCATCCATCCGATAAACAAATGACGTCCATCTTTTGCAGGTACATTGTTCCACGTTACGCCTGCATAATTGTCGCGTCCGTAGTCTAACCATAAAGGATAGTCCAAATTATCTGCCTTGAACGTTTTACCATCAAAATCGCCGATAAAATATTGAGTTGCGCTACCTCCATTAATTCCACCCGGATTAATACTTACAAATAAAATCCATTTAGTTTTTCCTTTATATGTCAATGGTAATAAATCCGGGCATTCCCAAACTCCTTCATGTGAACCGATACCTTCACCAAATTCGCTTAACTTATTCCATTCCTTTAGATTCTTAGAACCGTAAAATGTTATCGTCTGCGATGTCGCTAAAGACATTACCCATTGTCCTGTATTATCATGCCAGAAAACTTTAGGATCACGGAAGTCCACAATATTCGGATCTGTTAATACCGGATTATGATCATATTTGGTGAATGTCCGTCCCTTATCCGTGCTATATGCTAGCGATTGAGTTTGGATTTTTCCGGCAGACGTAAATATTGCGACCATAGCGTTTTTTCCGAATCCGGCGGTATTATTTTTATCAATAACAGCACTACCGGAGAAAATTGATCCAAGCGAATCCGGAGCTAAAGCAACAGGCAGATATTCCCATTTTTTCAGATCTTTGCTCACACTATGTCCCCAGTGAATATTTGACCACTTCGATCCATAAGGATTATACTGAAAAAATAGATGGTATTCGCCATCTAAATAAACCATACCATTAGGGTCGTTCATCCATCCGTACAAAGGGGTGTGGTGATATAATGGACGATATGTTTCATCATAATCGAAATTAAAAATATCGGATTGTTTAATGTCATTCAGATGCTTATCAGTTTTTCTTACATTAGCGAATGTTAAGGTTACTTTTTTCCCTTTATACTTTTCTATATCGATAGGAATCCAATAACCAATTTTTTCTGATTGAGCGACCCTGATATTCATAGGTACTCCTATTGTTTTTCCGTCTACTCCTAATTTTATGACGGACTCGGGACTATCGTCATCTATAGGAACAAGGATATATTTCTTATCGGCTTCAAACCCCAATTCGTAATCAACCATAAATATGCTTTTTTCTGTATTGCTTTGTTCAATTTGATCTACTAATATATGTCCCCATGCTCCCCGTTGATTATCAACTATACGAATTATGGCTTTTTGACCAATATATTTTTTTACGTCCCAACTCATCCATTGCAATTTTTCAGTTTCTATTATCGAACGGGATTTATATACACTCTTGTTATTTATAACTAACTCGATATAAGTATCTTGATTCTGCCCTCCACCAATCAGAAAATTGATGTAATAACGTTCGATTGTAAACTCTTTGGAAATAAGGGTTCCTCGAGAATCATCACTGCCGTTAAAACTGTTGGCAAGATATTGCCCTTCAAAATCTTCTACTGTCTGCTGTCCTGCATAACTACCTTTAGCCGGCGTCGCTCCAAAGGCATCACCTTCTACTGTCCATTTATTATATGTACCGGATTCAAAGTCATCTATGATAATATCAGATTTGGAAGTACAACCGATAAGAACGAGCGCTAAAAAGCCGCTACATATTTTTAATTTATTAATCATATATATATTATTTTGTAAGTATTTAATTTAAACAAATTTAAAGAATCATTGTTTTGCCGTTATTTATATATATGCTTTCAAACGACCTACTTAGTACATGCTATTTGAATCTCACAATTGTGTAGTTTCGCAAAATTTTATGTCTACTTAATAGTAACTAACTTTAAGATTACTTACTTCTATCTTCCCGGAATAACTGTTTATAGACCAGGGATTTTTTTGTATTCCATAAATGCGATTTGTATAGGCGACGTTATCATTGATATATATTACGCAAACAGAATTATCTGTACATATAGTCAAATTATACGTATTATCAGGAGGTGTGTCGAACATGTAACCATCTATCCCGACTATAAAACCTTTTCCTTCTTTTCCCTCTTCTTCAAAATTTATTTTTCTCTTATTATTAGCTTCCGGATTAACGACTATTGAATAGAATTTTTTTGAATCTGTACCCCGAACAAAAGAAAAGCCGAACTTATCTGCGCTTGTTGTTGTTTGCACTGTAAATGAAATTTTATTATGTACATTTAAGCGGTTGAAAAGTGCGTATGAATAACCGCTCATTGTGTAATTCCCTTTGTTTTCAATTATACCCTCGGTCTTAACCATTACTTTTAAATCAGATTCGATATTATATTTCTGGCTAATACTTTCTATAAGACCAAAACTTAATGTACCGTCTACATGTTGAATAATTTTATGGGCAACCAAATTACCTTCCCATTCAGGTTCTTTATCTGCACCTACGTCTGTATTGTTGTTGCCTGGACGTGTCGGACACCATCCCCAGATGTAACGGTTTGTCCCATCTGAAGCTGTTTTGCCTGCATAGAAAGCCCGAGAATCTAAAACTCCTTCTTTGTCATCCGGGAAAACAAGAGGGTCTGAACATTTCTTTAATTCATCCAATGTATGTCCCTTAAAATATTGAACTTTACGTGAATATATAGACATATCTGAATATATCAAGTACCACCAGTCACCCATTTTAAATATATCGGGACACTCATAAAAACGATCCCAATGCATATTCATAAATATTCCGGCATGGTTCCAATTTTTCATATCAGAAGATGTATATTCAGCCAATACGCCTTTTCCATCTCTGATTGTAGATACGACCATGTGAAATTTTGCGTCATCACCTTCAAAGATAAACGGGTCGCGGAAGTCGTTTTTACTATAACCGTCTGTATCGCCTTTCAAGTAGAATGTACGATTTTTTGTCCAATTTACAAAATCATTAGAGGTTGCTACCATCACAACCTGACCATTATCTGATAATGCGGGTTTGTATTTATTGCCGGTATAAAAAGTATAATATAATTTATCAGTAGGATTATATATAACGCTACCCGTACCTATTGCAGCATCTTGTTCGGCTAATCCACCACAAGATATTAATTGTCCCAAAGGTTTATAGTTGGCTGCATCTTTAGTGCTTAATCCCCATATCGGATGATAAGTTCCTACTTGATTAGGGCGGAATTCTTGTAGGTACATTATCTTAAAGTCTTTTGCGACAGGATCATAGAAAGGCATAGGATCACCTACATATCCGACATAAGGCTTATAGTATGTTTCAAAACCTTTTGGGTCGGTAGGTTCAAAATAAGAAGAAGTTCCATTCAAATCTTTCTGAGGCAATACCGAATCATTATTATTGCTGCAGCTAACTAACAATGTTAGCATGGCAGTTAAAATAATTGAATATAACATTGATTTCATAAATTATATTTTTTATTTACTTATTAAATAGTTAATTGCGTTTTCTGTTATTTGAGCTACGTTTTTATGATATTTGTCCGTCGAAACATCTAATCCAAAAGAATACCAGTCATAACATCCCGAACCGATACATACAATACCCCCTTTATTATTTTGAGGTAAATATTCCCATACAACGACAGCGCCATCACCACCATAGCCTAAGTCCGTTCCTCCGGTTTTTTGTTTCCATATATCAGTGTTCATATAGCCGCCCCAATCAGAACCGATATGCCATTGCGCGGTACTATTCGTAATCCTGTATCCGCTGTCACAAGTATATACATTGTTTGTTTCACCACTCAGCATGACTAAATTCTTATATAGGGGATGGCTTTCATGTCCTTTTATAGAGAAACTCCATGGAACGGAAGTGATTTCAGCTGTTTCTTCAGATTGTCCCCAGCAGTTATTCGGACTATTTCCATCTAACGTCGCTCCTAATTTAGCAGCGTAGAAAGTCGCATAACGCGTAAGTAATAAGTTCATTCCATTATTATACAACTCTTTAATTTTATCCAAAGCATTGATAGCAGAAGGAGCTGCCTTTTCAAATTTGGACATCGTGTCTATACCTCCATCAACATGAAAATGCCACCACATCAACTTACATTCATTCAAATCCACCCTGCCGGCTTGAATATCTTCAAATGAAATGTATTGCGAATTTGCTATATTATTAAGCATCCATGAAGCCGCTTCTTTCTCCTCAGGATTTAGTAAATCTATTGACGCAGTTAGTCCCACATAGACGGCGCTTGGCGCATCAGTCGGAATAACAGTTACTTTATAAACTGTGGAAGCAGTATTATTCATTACAGTAAAATCAACAGGATTTGTGAAATCAACAGCCATACCTGATTCTGGCTTTACGGTAGCGCCGGGAGAAGTTATTATTATAGGTACTAAGTTTTTTACATTTACAGAACTTGGAATGCGTATCATAATGCTACGTTTGGTTTGGTCAATGACTCCTGTATATGTATCATTTAATTTGAACGAGTGA
>CALYRA010000134.1 GCA_945292135.1 uncultured Dysgonomonas sp. | reverse complement strand
TCGTTACCAAACGTGTAGCGGAAATTTCGAATAATTACCGCTTGAAAGCTCAAATGCCGACCAATGAAGCTATCGAAAAAATTGTCACTATTTTTCGTGAATTACGGCAAGGAGTTACGCTCGATGAAAAACAGAAATTAAAATCACCGAGCGGTGTGATTTCGACCGCAGAAGCTATTTCGTTGATTACAAACAGTATGGCTTTGGCTGCAAGTTTTGGAGACGGAACTGTGAAAGATGAAGACCTTGCTGCGGGATTACAGGGCGCAGTGGTAAAAGATGAAGACAAAGACAAAATAGTCTGGAAAGAATACCTGGATAATGTAATGAAAAAACGGGGTGTTGCATGGCGCGACTTATACAACACATGTAGTGATATGAACGGGTAAAGCCTTATATAGATTTGCCTCAACATAATAGTGTTGCTTCTTTACAGATATGGTTATTTTCTATAAAGATTGAATTAAGTTACGATCTTTATTAAAGAGAGAATACCTGTTCGATTGTATTAAAGACGAAAAGATGATATTTAATGATGCCAAGAAAATTGCAAAAGCGGAATGAATAAACATAGATTATGTGAAAAATAATATATAATTACATGAATTTATTATTATGCCCAACAGCTTGATGCAACCATTGAAAGAACATGGGTAATGAGAAATCGTATTTGCCCACATTAGGATTGGATATATGCAGTCCTCCGACGGATACTCTATTCATTATCGCAAACATTCAGTAGTATCATTAAAAGCATATATTTGGCTGTAACAAAACAAATAAGCAAACTATAAGGATTGCTGAATAACCCTTATATGGCAACAATACTATTAGGAATATATCATCCATAATGATGAAGCATATCAAAAAACGATGGAACATATTTACAAGTATACATGTAAATAGCAAAAGATGATTATTATAATTAAAAAATAAATGGCTCAACAATATAATATTTTTGGAGTACGTCACTTATCGCCCGGCGCAGCATATCATCTTGTAAAATATCTGAATGAAAAAAATCCTAAAGTTATTCTGATTGAAGGACCTAAAGACGCAAAAGATATTTTATATAACCTTGCAAATAAAGGTGTGAGACCACCTGTTGCGTTACTGGCTTATACAACGGAGCTACCGATAGAAACCGTTTTATATCCTTTTGCTGAATATTCGCCGGAATACCAAGCTATTTGCTGGGGCATAAAAAAGAAAAGGGAAGTCAGATTTATCGACCTGCCCAGCGACATTATGCTCAAACTGAAACAAAAAGACAATAACACTGATCAGGATAAAGCCTCGGCTTTTTACGCTTTCCATAATGGCTTATATGACAGGCTGGCCTATGCTTATGAGGAAGAAGATTATGAAAGTTATTGGGAACGAAATTTTGAACATAATCTTAATAAAGACAGTTTCAAAGAAGGATTAGGATATGAATCAACCGAAATACGCAAGATGGTTGTTGACCTTGAATCTGAAGCTGTCCCTTACGACTTTTCCTATAATCTTGTGCGTGAAGCGCATATGCGCCGTGAGATAAAATTTGCCATTGATGAAGGTACGAAACCCGAAGATATTGTTATTATTGTTGGAGCTTATCATCTGGCAGGGATAAACAGCGATTTACCTCCGATGTCGGATGACGAAATAAAAAATATACCCCGCGTAAACACACAAATAACCCTGATGCCCTATTCATATCATCGGCTCAGTAGCCGTACAGGTTATGGAGCAGGGAATAAAGCGCCTTATTATTTCGAAACTATGTGGCAGGCTATCACTAATGACAGTTTGGATAATTTACCAGCTATTTATCTCTCGCAAGTCGCGCAGCAACTTCGAAAGAAAGGCAATAATGCGTCATCAGCTAGTGTAATAGAAGCAGTCAGGCTGGCGAAGGCTTTGACTGCGATGAAAGGCGGTTCTTTGCCCGTATTAAAAGATTTACACGATGCAGCAGTTGTTTGCTTTGGTGGTGGGGAGCTGTCAGTTGTGGCAGAGGCTATTAATATGGCGGACATAGGTACAGCTATTGGTTCATTACCCGAAGGTGTAAGCCAGACACCGATACAAGAGGATATGAATCAGGAAATGAAACGGTTAAAACTAACCGGCTATAAATCGCTCATCACTCAAGAATTGAGCCTTGATTTAAGAGAGAATCTGAAAGTCAAGTCGAAGGAAGCTGCTTTTATTGACCTTAACCGCTCGACGTTCCTGCACAGGTTAAAAGTATTGAACATAGACTTTGCCAATAAGTTGAAGGTATCTCAAGACAGTGCGACATGGGCAGAGAAATGGAGTTTGCGGTGGACGCCCGAAATTGAGATTGCGGTTGTCGAAGCTAATTTGAAAGGTGAAACGCTCGAAATAGCGGCAGCGTATGAGTTGAGAGAGCGTTTAACGGATTGTACGGAAATATCTGTAGCGGCGCAAATTATACGCCAAGCTTGCGAATGCAATCTGGTGCGAATTTTCGAAAATGCCCTTACTGCCTTGCAGTCTCTATTGGTTGATTCCGTTTCATTCAAAGAGGTAGCTTATGCCGCGCGTGAATTATCGTTGTTGACACAATATGGAAATATCCGCCTTTTCGACCTCAAGCCTTTAGTTCCTATTTTGCAGCAATTATTCCTGCGGGGATCGTTGCTGCTCATTGATGCTTCAGCATGTGATGATAAAGCGGCGACGGAAATATCAAACGCCATAAATGTAATGGAAATTATTTCGCAGGAACAATATGATACCGTAGACACAGAAACATGGCAAAAAGAATTACAAATTCTGGCTTGGAGAGATGATCTGAACTCTAAACTCTCCGGGGTAGCGTTTTCAATCCTACTGGAACATAATATAGTGACAGAAGATGATTGCGCAAAAGAAGTTTCTAACCGCCTGTCGCCGGGGATTCCGGCAGATATTGGCGCAGGATGGTTTGAGGGACTATCAGGACGAAATCGTTATGCCCTTCTATCCCGTATATCAATGTGGAAAGAGCTTGATAAATATGTAGAAGCTCTGGATGAAGATGAATTTTACCGTTCGGTAGTATTTCTTCGGCGCGCATTCGGAGAATTTGAACCAAATCAGAAAAACAGTGTAGCCGAACTTCTTGGCGACCTTTGGGGGACTGGTGCGGAAGCAACAGCCGAAGTGCTACACGCTGATTTGACAGAAGAAGAAACGGGTAAACTAAACGAATTGAATGACTTCGATTTTGAATTTTAATAATAGTAAATAAACGATTTTAAAAGAGTTTACAGAAGAAAAAGGGTAAAATTATAAATCGATTCATTTTTTGTTGAGGTTGTCATCTTTTATATAAGATGAATTGGTTTACAGTCATATAATTAATAAGCGTAATTTTTATTTGTTACTTTTTAACAATAATATAATATAAATGGAAGACAAGAATCAAAATATGACCCGCTGGCGATTAATTCTCGGAGGCAATTCGAAGGCTTTTTCGGGCGTTGGATTGAATGAACAGCAATCTATAATGGATGCTGCTCTCGCTGCTATCTATGATGGCGAAGGAAAAGGAGGCGAGGGCGGAAAAATAGGTGGCAAAGGTTCGTCAGTACCTAATCTGGCGAAATGGTTGACTGATGTACGCACTTTTTTCCCTCAGGATATAGTCAGCGTCATACAATCCGATGCGATAGAACGCAAAGGGTTGCAAAAACTTTTGTTCGAACCGGAAACATTGAAAAATATAAAACCGGATATATCAATGGTGGGTACGCTCATGGCGTTGAAGGGACAAATACCGGAAAAATCGAAAGAGACTGCCCGTGAACTTGTCAGATCGGTAGTAGATGAAATAATGAAACGTATGGAACAGGATTTACGACGTGCGGTTACGGGCGCATTGAACAAAAAAAATCATTCTCCGATCAGTAACTTTTCGGCTATAGACTGGAAACGAACCATTAACCGTAATCTCAAGAATTTTGATAAGGAAAAAAAGAGGCTGATACCTGAAAAGTTTTACTTCTTTGAACGTAATCAACGCCAAAAAGAATGGACAGTGATACTGGATATAGACCAAAGCGGATCGATGGCGGATTCTATTATTTATTCGTCGGTTATGGGTTCTATTTTTGCCAGTATGCCTTCGCTTGATACGCACGTGGTTGCTTTCGATACAGAAATAACGGATCTTACGGAACTATGCCGGAATGATCCTGTCGATATGCTTTTTGGAATTCAGTTGGGAGGCGGAACAGATATTAATAAATCGGTAGCCTATTGTCAAAGCCTGATTGATAACCCACGCAAGACGATGTTTATTTTAATCTCAGACCTTTATGAAGGTGGCGTTAGAAAAGGACTTTTGAGGCGATTGAACGAGATGCGCGAAAATGGCGTTAAGGTAATTACTTTATTGGCTTTATCGGATACGGGAAAACCTGACTATGATGAGAATCTGGCTAAAGAAATAAGTAAATTAGGAATTGCCTGCTTCGCTTGCTCACCCGATCGTTTGCCCGAACTTGTTGAATATGCTATCAAAGGACTTGACCTAAAACGTTTTGAAAAGAAAGAAAAAATATAATCTTTAATAAAAGATATAATTCAGTCAAAACAGACAGGGATCACTCATTTAGAACATAAATTCACTCCCTATCTCCATACTCTTTAACCTTCGTTTGGCAGATGTGTTGCGTGATGTCACGAAGAAGCAAGTCAAACGAAGACATTACATATTCCTTTTTATCATAATCAAATCTTGCATGATCTAGGAATAAATTTGCTTTATGATACTTCTCATTAAAATGCTCATGAGCATGTTGCTATGAACAAAACATTAATTACTAACAACAAACAACATCCTCTCTCCGCAAACAGATATATAAATCAGCAAGTAGAAAAACAAACACCCAATTTTACACCCATGAATGTAAAATTGAGTGTTTTTGTTTAAAAAACGTGTTGAAGCTCAGGAAGCTTAATAGCTAACTTAAATAAATTAACGTAACCTTTTTCTTCTTTCATAGTTTTCTCTCCCATATTGCTATCTTTTGTGATGAAAGAAGTTTCCTCAAATGATTCAACACCATCCTGATGGGAATATATAATTAAGCATTTTATATTTCTATTATAATCAGTTATTCTAAGCTCATCATATACTTTTTTGATTCGAGCGTATCCTGAAATTTGACGAATGTCCTTAATACTTATGTTATGGTTTTCGTATCGAGGTTTATACTTTGTATCAACTA
>CALYRA010000133.1 GCA_945292135.1 uncultured Dysgonomonas sp. | reverse complement strand
TGGATATTGAATAAAATACATTAATATAGCATACAAAATCGCTTATAATAGTTTTATATTTATAATATCGTCATTTTTGATCGTTAATATATAATAAAGTTTTTCTCTTTTATAATTTTTCCAAAAAAGAAAAATCCGTGTATACACCTATTTTAAAGATAAAATTTACAGCACAGATAATACTCTTCGTATTTATCAGTAAATCTTTCAGTAAAATACGGTAACCTCTAATACTACTTGCACAAACAATTGACTTAATTAACGATTACAGAAACTAAAATAATGCAATTAATACAAAATACATAAATATTCCACTCATCACATCACACCAAATAATTTTTATAACTCTTCAACAGTCATATAAAATTCAAAACAATATAAAAAAATATGAATATAGAAATAATTAAAAAAAAGTATTAAAAACATTAAACATTTGTATATTTTTGCATCAAAATATATGTCAAAGATACGCATAAAATATGTTATATAACATGTAAGCATATTTTTAACACATATAGTATATTTTTTATGAAATGATTAGATAATTTTACCCTTTAAATTATCGGGTAGATAATAATCATCCGAATTTTTATTAATGTAATTATCTGCCAATAGGGCTGTAGTGAAAAAATAATACAATGATATACCATGTAACATGGAATGCCTTAGATATACTAATAGGTATTTATAGGATTTTAAGTACAAACTCAACCGGTCAGGGGTTATAAAAGACCGAAGAGTAAAAAGTTTACTTAAATGAGATAATAAATTAACCATTTATCAATAAAGTTTATACATGAAAAAAAATTATTATTCAAAGGTTTTACTATTCTGTTTTGCCTCGTTACTTACGGTACCAGCAATATCGCAAGAAACCAAAAAAACGGAAACTGTGAAAACCACGGACTCTCCTAAAGTCGGAGGGACATCAAATGTGATGCTAAATGCGTCATCAGACAATGGACCACGCGATGTTAATATCGGATTGCCAAAAAGTGTCGGGGGAACAGTAATCTTAGAAAACGGGTTGCCCGTAACCTATGACTATAATGGGCAAATGCCGACAAACGTGTGGCGTCAGGACAATGGAATATCACGATTTAAAGTATTGAACGTATCTGAAACAGCATTGTTAGCAAGTGATGTCGGCGTATCTGTCAGCACATGGACAAACAGGGGGACTGAAAAGTTTAAAGGAACAGTAGGCTTCACTACGAACTCGTTCGGTTTGTTACGTGGCGATGCAAGCGTTAGTGGCCCTTTGGCGAAAAACTGGTATTATTCATTAACAGCTTTTCTGAATTACGATCCGGGAACATTCCGTTCTAACATTTCAACCTTTATGGATCAGACTCATATATTTAAAGGAGTTATCAACAAGAAATTTACAAACGGGCAAATTGGGATTCAGTATAAATACGCGCATAGCGGAAATATATCATCAAAACAAAGTCCATATATTTATCATAAAAGCGGAAAAGTTGATGCCATATCGGGATTCCGCATTGGACGCGATTCTTATCTCGAACAGTCGGGAAAAATACATGCAATAGATCCAATGACAGGCAAGAATGTAACTTGGGATGCGATTGATGATGCCGCAAGTACTTCACATGTTATAGATTTGATGGGAGATTATAAATTCGAAAATGGTATGGTATTAGATTATACAGTTCGTTATCACTATGCTAATTCAGGATTTTACAACCCTTATCTTACTAAAATATCAAAAGGCGTGGATCCGAATACAAATGAGAATGATTTGCAACACGGTGACAGAAGATATTACTATGTTGATAATCCGAACGCACCATATACCGGATATGTTCAAAACGGTATGATGATTTTTACCCCTAAAGCAGAAAAAAATACTATCATGGCTCGATTTGAGTTGAGCAAAAAAACAGATAAAAACCAATGGATGGTCGGTTTGCACAACTGGTATTATAATGCGGATCATGTTACAAGCGCTACATATAATTATCAGTTCGAAGTAACGCCTAACCCAAAAGCTTTGGCCTATGATAAATGGGTTACCAAAGACAGTAAAGGTAATGCAGTAACCCCACACTGGGAAAAAGGAACCGATGCCAATGGTAATTCAAGCCATAATAAAAGTATGCAATACTATAACGGAAAGGAAAATAAGTTGGCAGTAGTTGCTTCTGATAAATGGAATATAATTGACAAGTTGTCAATAGATGCAGGATCAAGATTAGAATGGCAGAAAGTAATTGGCGATTGGTATCCAGCCGCAAATAGACAAGTAGCAGGCTCAAATTGGGTTTCAGGAAATACATCCGGAGTAAATAAAAGTTGGTGGAATTTTAGCTTTACCGCAAGCTTGACTTACAAAGCATTCAATAATTTCGGATTCTTAGCGGACGCTTATTACTTGCAACAATCCGGTAAATTAAGTTCATATGCCGGACAAGATGATCCCGCTATTCAAAAATGTGAAATACCCGGATTTGCAGGAGGTGTATATTTCAATCATCCAATGATTAGTTTAGTTTCTAAGGTGACTAAAATTAAACGTACTAATTTCAAAAACAATTCGACTTTCAATAATCCGGCAAATAATGATATTGAAAAGAGAACAATCAGCTATGATGTGAATACAATTGGCTGGACAACAGACGTGGTGCTTTCACCTTTCAAAGGATTTGACTTCCATTGCTTATTGACTCTTCAAAAACCTAAATACGAAAATTACGAGTTCACAACAAGTTGGGGACAAGTCGTTAACAATAATGGCAACATCGCTCGCAGCGTATCTAAGACTATTATCGAACTAGACCCAAGCTATTCATTCAACAAATTCAGAATTTGGGCTAGCGCGCGTTATTTCAGCAAAGAATATGCTAACTACCCTAACACCCTAACATTTGCCGGTCGTTGGGAAACCTTTGCCGGTATTAACTATAAATATGATAAGAATATTGATTTCGCGCTTAGCGCAGTGAATTTATTACACCAAAGCGGAGCTCAGGGCTCAATATCAGGGACTAATACAACCACTGCGGAAGAAGCGGTTAATTTATATGATAAACCATTATCCGGAACTTATATCCGTCCATTTACTATCGAATTTAAAACGAAGATCAAATTCTAATAGTAGAAAACCGGTCTAAAAATATGTCTTTCCTCGAATAAAAGAAATAAAATACTTTATAATTCGAGGAAAGATAAATATTAGGAATAAAGACTTAAATAAGAATGTCATGAGAAAAAAAACACTACTGCTTATCCTTGTCACAGCATGCTTTATCGTGAAAGGAATTTCAGCGCAAGAAAAGACATTAAAACTGATAAGTTATAATGTATATTGGGGAATGAAGCAAGATTCAACAGAACATAAAAGTAAATTTTCTCAGTGGATAAAACAACAAGATCCCGACATTCTGGCGCTACAAGAAATGAATGGCTTTACACAACAAGAATTACAAAAATTTGCCGAATCTTACGGGCATCCCTATGCGTTTATTGTCCGTGAACCATTTGCAGACGGGTCAATCAGCTTTCCGGTGGCAATTACATCAAAATACCCAATAGTTAATGTACAACGGATAGTCGAAAACTGTGTACATGGAGTTTTAATAGCAGAAATTGATGGTTTACATTTCATCGTAACACATTTTCATCCGTTTTCATCCCAAAAGAGAATATCGGAAATAGATCAGATATTGGCAACAGTAAAATCAAAACCATCCGATTGGGAATGGTTGTTTATGGGAGATCTCAATTCAGTTTCTCCACTCGATAAAAGTGAATATGACAATAACCTTTTGCGTGATTTTATAAGGGAAGATAAAAAGAAGAGACCTTATAATGAGAATCTGAAAAATGATGAATTAGATTATTCCATACAACAAAAAATTTTAGATTTTGGATTTGTTGACGCATTTAAAACTTTCCATCCCGCATTCGAAGCGTCGGCGCCAACAAAAATGTTTTATGACCAGTCAAAACACCCTTTACGCTACGATTATCTGTATGTTAGCAAAAACATGAAGGACAAAATGGTTAAGAGTGAATTAATAAAAGATAAATTCACGGATGTCTATTCAGACCATTATCCTGTCATGCTCATAATAAAAAAATAAAACTATAAACTAATAAATTAATATATTGAAATCATGAAAAAGAACTTATTATTCGTATTTGTTGCATTGCTATGTTTGACTCCAATGGCATATGCTCAAAAAAAGGGAACAGCAAAGAAAGATAACACAGTTGTAATATATTTAGTACGACATGGAAAAACAATGTTAAATACCCTGGATCGTGTACAGGGATGGGCAGATACACCCCTAACACCTGCCGGAATTGAAGTAGCAGAATATTTGGGAAAAGGTCTTAAATTGGAAGATATAAATTTCAAAGCCGCATATTCGAGCGATTTGGGAAGAGCAAGACAAACAGCACGTATCGTATTGGACACAAAAGGACAGAAAGACATGACCATTATAGAAGTACCTCAAGTCAGAGAAACAAATTTTGGAAGTTATGAAGGAGATACCAATTATAGAATGTGGACAGATGCCGCGCTATATATGCATTATAAATCAAGAAAAGAACTTATGGATGCTATCGGTAAAAATCCGGAAATACTTCAACAAGCGATGTCAGCATTTAAAGCTCTTGATACTCTTGGCATGGGAGAAGACTATTATGATGTAAAAACACGTGGACAAAAAGCAATCCGTGAAATAGCAGAAAAAGAAGCTGCAAACGGAGGAGGAAACATTCTGCTAGTGTCACATGGAATGGCGATCGGAAATTTTTTGTCTGATATAGACAGTACAGGGAAAAAAGCGCCTGCAGGACATATGGGAAATGCGGCTGTAAGTAAATTAATCTATAAAGATGGTAAGTTTACATTAGAATCATTTGGAGATATGAGTTATGTAGAAAAGGGTAAAACGGCATCTGAAAAATAATACAAATATTTAACATTTAAGAAGATAATACAGTTTAATTGTTTATAAATATTATTTTTTATATTTGATCGTTAATATTGCAGCGGTTATTTTTAACCGGCTCTCAACATAATAAAAAAAAATAAAGATGAAAAAAACATTAGCAAGTATTGCTGCAATGTGTGTGGCTATTTCTATCAATAGCCAAGCAATTGCTCCAAACCAACAGGCCACCAGACCCAATCAGGCCGCCCAATCAAATGTAAATGGGAAAGTTATACTAAACAGCAATGTATCTAAAAATCAACAGATACAAGATCTGATGTCTAAACTAAGCATCGACGAT
>CALYRA010000132.1 GCA_945292135.1 uncultured Dysgonomonas sp. | reverse complement strand
ATTATTCAGCTTCTATTTTTGATTTTTTTGTTCCATATTTTGCTTTCAAAAATTCATAAATTGCCGGAAGAATAGAAAGTATAACAATAATAATGACGACTTTATCAAGATTTTTCTCCACCCATTCCAACCTTCCTATCAAACTACCTAATATCGTAAACAACATAATCCATGCTGTTCCTCCTATTACATTAAATGATAAAAAATGCTTATATTTCATTTTTCCCATTCCTGCGACAAAAGGGGCAAAAGTCCGAACTATCGGCACGAAACGCGCTAAGATAATAGTTTTATAAAATTGGTTAGTCTTTTCAAGGTAACTTTGTTTAAAAATCTTCGATTTCGGATTACTAAATAATCTCTGCCCAAAAAAACGTCCAATCATATAATTAGCGCCATCCCCCAAAATAGCGGCGAAAATCAATATTAATATCAGCCAATAAATATGCAATTCGTTTTCGGGACGCACAGCAATTGCTCCGGCAAGGAAAAGTAGTGAATCGCCCGGTAAAAACGGCGCAACGACTAGTCCTGTTTCACAAAATATAATTAAAAAGAGAATTGCGTATACCCATGTCCCATAATTATTCACCCATGAATCGAGGGTACCACCTGTATCTCGAATCAAACTGACTAAAAATGAGTAAAGTTCGTGAAGAAAATCCATTTATCAGGTTATATATTAAAATCTTATTTCACCAAAAGCGCTTTGGCTACTTCATCTTTTTTAGCGACACCGGCTACCTGCTCGATTAATTTTAACGCAAAGTCTATTGTCAGACCGGGTCCCCGTCCTGTTATGATATTTCCATCTACAATGACAGCTTTATCTGTTTCCAAAGTAGCGCCTTCCAAATATTTTTCAAATCCGGGATAACATGTAGCGCGTTTACCTTTCAGTAAACCCAATCCACCAAGCACCATCGGTGAAGCGCAGATAGCGGCGACTTTTTTTCCCTCATTTGCAAAGGTCAGTATTTCTTTCTTCATGCCTTCGTGCTCATTATATTTGGGTGTGCCTCCCGGTAAAACAAGCATTTCGGATGTAGAAAAATCCACTTCTTCAAACATCAAATCAGCAATCACTGTAATACCACGACTGGATACGACTTGTTTATTATCGGTTAATGATACGGATTTTACATTCAATTCGGCGCGACGCAGGATATCTATTGTACCTAATGCTTCGATTTCTTCGAATCCGGTAGTAAGGAATACAAATATATTTTTCATAATTTATTAATTTAATGTGAACGTATACGTTATTGTTCCTATTTCGTCTTTATTAGTGGTTATTTCATTAAAACGCGTACGCTCTGCGGCTTTCAACGCCTCTTTTACTAATGTAGCGTTACTTGCGGTTGTTCCCTGTCCTACTGTAGCTTCGGTAACGCGACCTTTGGAATTAACACGAATATTTACAATAACTTTTCCTTCGGCGTTTACATTGTAGGCCGGGCGTATCAATCCGCCGGGACCTAGTTTCCTATTTCCCAGCTTGAAACCTCCGCCAATACCGCCAACACCGTTTTTTTCTCCAAAACTGGCATTTCCTGTTTCGACGCCTTGCGTACCTTGTCCTTGGCTATCTCCTCGGCTTCCGCTGCCTGTACCGTTTCCAAACAATCCCGCTATCTGGTTGCCAATACGTTGTCCGGCTGCTGCCTTTTCTTTTTCAGCTTGTTCGGCTGCGGCTTTCTTACGACGTTCTTCTGCGGCAAGGGCTTCATTTTTTTTTCGTTCCTCTTCTGCTTTTTTATCTGCGGCAGTTTTTACTGCTACTGTTTCCTCCATATCTTGGGTAGCCAAATGATTATCGCCTTTCGGGATCTTCTCTGTTGTTGTTTTTGGTTGTGTCGTAACTATATTTTCCGCATTGGGAATTGGTTTACTCATATCAACTGCAACTTCATTTCCTCGTCCCAATGGTTCGTCATCTCCTCCGGCTTCTGAAACATTGCCAAACATCACGGGCACACCGCCCATACTATCTGGTTCTTGAGCTATTATTGATGGTCTAAGATAGCAAACAAGTAATATAAGTAAGATCAAAAAATGAAAAACACCTGTTCCTACTATTCCATAAATCCTTTCTTTGCTATTCTCCATATTATTTTATTTTTCTATTGGCTTCAGGCAGTTTTTATATGCGGCAATAGTTTTTTCCAGTCCCAAATATAAAGCATCGCTTATAAGCGCATGCCCGATTGAAACTTCATCGAGCCAAGGTATATTATGATAAAGATATTGCAGGTTTTCAAGACTGAGGTCATGTCCTGCATTTACTCCTAAACCTAATTTCTTAGCTAATTTTGCGGCTTCTACAAAGGGTTTAACTGCTATTTCTTTATGTTTGGAATATTCGGTAGCGTAAGGTTCGGTATATAATTCGATTCTGTCCGCTCCTGTTTTAGCGGCATATTCAACCATTTCTAAACTTGGGTCTACAAATATTGAAGAGCGTATTCCTACTTCTGTCAATTCATCTATAATTTCTGTCAGCATCTTCAAATTTTCCTTTGTATTCCATCCTGCATTTGATGTGATAGCATCCGGAGCATCGGGTACAAGCGTTACTTGCGTAGGACGAATGGTCGTAACCATGTCCAAAAATTTGCGTGTTGGATATCCTTCTATGTTGAATTCCGTCACCAATTTGTACCGAAGGTCATAAACGTCTTTCGCCCGGATATGACGTTCATCAGGACGAGGATGTACAGTGATTCCGTCCGCACCGAATTTCTCACAATCAATTGCTACTTTAACTACGTCAGGAATATTACCTCCACGTGCATTTCGTATTGTAGCTACTTTATTAATATTTACACTTAATTTAGTCATCTAACCATTATTTTCAACATCCATAAGCATTATTAAATAGCTAAAATTAGCAATATTCTATTTATGATATTTTTATATCAAAAGTTTTCACCAATTTTGCATAAAATCACTTATGCAAATGTACGATGATTTAAGATATACACCAACATTAAAATTAATTCTTAATAAGAAATTTTATTAATGAACGTACTTAATATGTAATTAGTTGACAAAAAAAACAAATTAATTAAAGATAGACAATGAAAATAGCCATATTCGGTAACAGGAATCATAAAATTGATCAGATAAAACGTGTATTTGATATACTAATTTCGCACAATACGGAAATAGCTGTTCAAGAGAAATTTTATAATCATATATCTTCTCTTGGTCTGCGGTACAATATAACCGAAATCATAAAGGATCGAAATTTTAATGCTGACTTAGCCTTGAGTATCGGGGGAGACGGTACATTTTTGCGAACTGCTGCTGCTATTGAAAAAAAAGATATTCCAATATTCGGAATTAACGCTGGCAGGTTAGGTTTTTTGGCTGATGTGAATGAACAAGATGTCGATGAGGCTTTAGATGATATCTTGATTGGTAAATTCCGTATAGAAAATCGTTCTATGCTCCAACTTTCTACCGAAGACAGAGCTTTTTCGGGATATAATTACGCATTGAATGAAATCGCCATTTTAAAGCAGGATTCATCCTCGATGATTACTGTTCACGCAATGATAGATAAAAAATATTTGAACTCGTATGAGGCTGACGGTTTAATAATCGCTACTCCTACCGGATCAACTGCGTATTCGCTAAGCGTTGGCGGTCCGATAGTCACTCCGACTGCTTCTAACTTTATTATTTCACCCGTAGCACCACATAGTTTAACTACACGACCTCTGGTCATAAACGATAGTGGTATAATTACATTGGACGTAGAAAGCAGAAATAAGAATTTTCTCATTTCACTTGACGGACGTTCAAATATTTTTTCGGTAGGTACTCAATTAACTATTAAAAAAGCTGATTTTTCCCTTAAAGTAGTGAAACGAATCGGTCATACTTTCTTCAATACGCTCCGTGACAAATTGATGTGGGGCGTAGATACAAGGAACCAATAAATATAAGAAAGTCTTATTCTTCGACTAAGCTCTGATATTCAGGATGACGCGTGATATACGTCGCTGTGTAGGAACAAAGGGGTTTTACTTTGATACCTGATTTTTGGGCATATTCCAATAAAGCTTTATTCATTGCCGCAGCAATTCCTCGCCCTTCCAACTCTGTGGGTACGCCTGTGTGCGTAACAACCATGGTATCGTCTGACAACATGTAATCTACTTCTGAAATAAGACCGTCTATTTCTACTTCAAAACGGTTTTTATCTTTGTTATGTGTGACTTTGTATTCCATAATGTTTATCCTCCTATCGAAAAGTTTACTGGTATATAAACAGGCGAAGCTACCGAAGTGTTTCCTATTAGGAAAGAGGGTTTTAATTGAACTGATATATTTGATTTTTTTGAGCCTATTCCCGCTAAGTTTTTTGCGACATTGATCATGGTTTCTTTTGTCGAACTTGTCATTAGAGGCGCTAAGTCTAAACCAATAGTTATAGGCAAGTTACGAGTCTGCCCCGAAGCTATTTTTAATGCCTGATCTACCGAACCTGTTGTCAATTTGACATCATCTACGCTTATAATATATTGTAATCCATTTAGAAAAGCATCAGAATTATTAGGATTTTTTACATTTAAGTTGAGAGTGAAGTTTACCGGTATTGAAGTTGATTTTCCGCTTAAAATTGATGTCAGTTTTGCCACTGAGTTTGCGGAAAGACCACTTTTATTCGAAAAGTTTATTCCTGAAATCGACAAATCCGATATTGACTGATAATCATATTTACAATTGACCATATTATATGCGCCTGCAACGTTTCTTGCCGCCTCACAACTTACCATAACAATGACCACTAATAATAATGCAACGATTTTCTTTATATTCATTTTCAGGTTTGGTTTATTATAATATTTAGTTTGGTTTATCCGTCCCGATTCCCCCGTTATTTAATTATCTATTTGATCGTAATCATCGTAGCTCCATATCCATATTCGCGAAATGAAGCATCTTGATAGTAAACTGTCTTATATTTATTTCTTAATTCTTTTAGAATTGAAGATTTCAAAATTCCATCGCCTTTGCCATGTATAAAAACTATTTTCTGCCCTTTATTTTTAAGATTCTCATCCATTATTTCCCTGAATTTATTTATCTGGTATTCGAGGATATCTCCTGAAGTCAATCCTGCCGTACTATCTAATAATTCATCTATATGCAAATCTATTTCTATTATTTTGGGTTTCTCTTTCTTTTGAATTGGTTGAATGCGGGGTCGCTGTGATGAGTTTTTTTCTTTGATAGCCAATTCTATCTCTTCGGCTGATATTTTCAACTCTTTCTCGGGTAAGTCTTTCCTTATCAATGTATATACCAATGCGTCTTCATCAAAATAATCATTTATTTTAAATGAATGCAATTTGTAGAATTTGACTGTAT
>CALYRA010000131.1 GCA_945292135.1 uncultured Dysgonomonas sp. | reverse complement strand
AACGACAAGTTTGACATCTTCTATTCTCTTTTCAGCGATAGACAATGCATTCAATAATGCCGCCGATGATATAATAGCTGTACCATGTTGGTCATCGTGCATTACCGGAATATCTAATTCTTCCTTAAGGCGTCTTTCAATTTCAAAACACTCCGGAGCTTTTATATCTTCCAGATTAATTCCACCAAATGTAGGAGCTATGGCTTTAACTGTTTGTATAAATTTTTCAGGATCTTCTTCATCTATTTCAATATCAAATACGTCTATACCTGAAAATATTTTAAATAAAAGACCTTTGCCTTCCATAACCGGTTTGCCAGCCAATGCCCCTATATTACCCAATCCCAAAACGGCGGATCCATTCGAAATGACCGCTACCAAATTACCCTTTATGGTATATTTATATGCATTACGGGGATCTTTTTCGATTTCTAAACAAGGCTCTGCTACGCCGGGTGAATAAGCCAAAGCCAAAACTGTCTGAGTACTGTGAGGTTTAGTCGGAATTACTTCTATCTTGCCGTGAGGATCTTCGGCATGATAGCGTAAAGCCGATTCTTTAGTTACTTTTACCATAGTTTCGTATTATTAAATAAACTATGATAAAGGTACGAAAAAGGTAAATTTAAAGGGAGTTTTTTTAAAGTTCTTTTTTCGTATTTTTAATAATCTGACGAGCTGTTTCTATAATAGTGTCAATTCCTTTTGCTGCATCAGATTCAAGCATATCTACCTTGATATCCGGGTCTATTCCAAGCTCGGTATGTTGCATATTTGCATTTAACATAGGAGAAGCTGAGAAACGCACAGACCACCCATTTGGTATTTCGGACGAAAATGGCAAACCACTGCCTCCTCCCGTACGATCTCCTACAATTATAGCATTTGGAGCGTATGTCATGGCATTTACAAAATCATTTGTTGAACTATAACTTTTACGATTTGTCAAGACTACAACCTTATTATAAAATTTCCATCTGTTTGACGGAGGGTCAATGTGTCTTTCGTAAGGTTTAGAGAAACTATTATGTCCTTTTCCTGTTTTGTGCTGAATATATCCTACTAATGTTTTTTCTGTAAAAAAACGTGAGGCTAGCATTTCGCTGTATGTTAATATTCCTCCTCCATTATTACGTACATCTATGATTATTCCATCACACTTTGCCAAGCGGCTGATTACATTGTCCAAAATTGATTCGCTTATTGGAGTAGCAAAACTTTCATAATAAATATAACCAATGTTGTCGTCGAATATTTTGTATTTCAATCCGCCGGCTATATTATAATCTGTGCCTTTTCCGAGATAATATTTTTGCAATAAGTTAGCATCAAAATTATAGGGATAATCTTCAAACCATGCCCAATAACGAGCCATATTATGTTTCGAAGTGAGGTTAACATGACCATCTTTTAATTCAGCCAACATTTCAGCCATAACATCAAAAAAATCATCATTGCTCATGTCTTCGCTGATGCGTGTTGAATAACGTTCATAGACTTCTTGCCAATCAACGTTTTTGTATTCAAAAAAACAATATCTTTCATCCAATATCTTCCACAAAGCTTCGAAGTTTCCCCTTTTCGTATTGGTATAATTATCTTCATCAAAACAAGACGTTAGTAATATACATGAAAAAAATATTGATATTAATAGTTTATATTTCATAATTCAATAAATAAGGAAAATATACAAGATTATAGATTCTCAAGGTAATAATAATTCACTGAATTGTTCAAAAGAATATCTATAATAATTCAAATCTATATTTTCGGGTATTCCCTTTATCTTTCCGTCATGAGAGAATTGCCAAATTTTCCAATTTGAAATATCATCGGAAGGTTCTTTGTGTAAATCACATATCCAAATAGTATTTTCAGGTAATAAGTTTTTTACATATAATCTATAACATTCCTTATTAGTATAAATAATGGGATGCACTCCAAAATGTTCATACAAAGTATTTTCCAAAACTTGTAATTCTTTTTTTACGGAAGATAAAAATGTAGAATCCGTACTGAAAGGGTTTGCCTTTGAATGTTCTATATCAATAGCGGGAATTAAATCCCCACTATTAAATTTAGCCGTATTTAAGAAATGACTTGCTTGTTCTTTACCGGATAATCCGAATATGTAGAAATGATAAGAACCGATCTTGACTTTTGTATTTTTGGCTAAGTCATAATTATAAAGATAATTTCGATCTTTATGCGTATTACCTTCAGTTGCTTTGATATAAGCAAAACTTATATTTTGAGCTTCGACATTATTCCAATCTAAGATAGGATTATGGTGAGAGACGTCAATGCCTCGAATATAATATTTATCTGATTCAAATTTATTTGGTTCTGTATAATATTTTCTGTATAAAAGAAAAGACGTTATACCTATTAATGCAATGAAAAAAAGAATCAATGCGATCCCTTTGGTTCGTATATCCTCCTTGTTTGATCGTTTTTTATTATTTTTTCTTTTCTTTTTCGCCATTGTTTATTAATCAAATAAGATTGCTTCATCTAATATTTTTCCGGATTTATCTTTTTCTGATAAAATCAGTTCTTCATTTTTTATACGCCAATCTATTCCTAGTTTTGGATCGCTCCATAAAAGAGATGCTTCATGGGCTGGAGAATATGTATTATCTACCTTATAGGAAAATATGGCTGTTTCACTCAGAACTAAGAACCCATGCGCAAATCCTCTAGGTACAAATAATTGTTTTTTGTTTTCATCGGACAATTCGATTGCAATATGCTGACCAAATGTTGGTGAGGATTTTCTTAGATCGACAACGACATCTAAAACTGTACCTTGCAATGCCCTTACTAATTTTGCCTGCGAATGTTCCCCTATTTGGTAATGTAATCCTCTAAGTACACCATGTGTCGATCTGGATTCGTTATCTTGTATAAAGGTAGTTTTTCCAATGTGTTTTTCGAATAATTCTTTTTTGTAAGATTCCATAAAGTAGCCTCTCGCGTCATTGAAAACTTTAGGTTCTATTACCCAAACTCCTTTAATGTTTTGTTCCGTAAATAACATAACTTTTAAATATTTATTCTTGTATTAGACTTATAATATATTGACCGTAAGCGGTCTTATCCATTTTTTTTCCTAATTTATATAATTGTTCATCACTTATCCATTTGTTTCGCCAAGCTATCTCCTCAATACAAGAAACGTAGAAGCCTTGTCTATTTTGAATAGTTTCAACAAAGTTACCGGCTTCAAGTAAACTATCGCAATTACCAGTATCCAGCCATGCAAAACCTCTACCAAATAATTTGACAGATAACAGGTCTTCTTCCAGATAAGATTTATTTAGATCGGTGATTTCGTATTCGCCACGAATAGAGGGTTTTAAAGCTTTTGCCTTTTCTACTACTCTATCATCATAGAAGTATAATCCGGGTACGGCATAATTAGATTTCGGATTCTCGGGCTTCTCTTCCAATGAAATAACTTTTCCGTTTTCATTAAACTCAACAACTCCATATGCGCGAGGGTCTTTTACATAATAACCAAATATGCACGCTCCTTTTTTTAACGAAGCTGCTTCATGTAACATTTTAGAGAATCCCTGTCCATAAAATAGGTTATCGCCTAAAATCAAACATCCGGGTTCGCCATTTAGGAATTTTTCTCCTAAGACGAATGCTTGCGCCAACCCATTTGGCTTTTCTTGAACTAAATATTCAAATTTCATGCCTAATTCATCACCTAAACCCAATAATTCTTTAAATACGGGAAGATCTCTAGGTGTTGATATTATTAATATTTCTCGTATACCTGCCAACATTAAAGTTGATAATGGATAATATATCATGGGCTTATCGTAAACAGGCATAATTTGTTTAGATATAGCTTTAGATAATGGGTATAGACGTGTAGCGCTACCACCGGCTAATATGATTCCTTTCATGAGCTATTTGTTATTTATCCTAATTAAAGCAAAGATAATGTTTTACTATCATATTAATAAATATATTTTATTACTAATATTTGTAATAAAATAAAGCAGCCTTGTTTTAAGACTGCTTTCAGACAAAAATATTTTATCAAAATCAGATATTCAAAGTTTTTTGTATTAAATTAATTTTTGCATCGGCCTCAGATTCTACGGCATCGTATTCTGAACGCGAATTAAGTTTACTATGCACTTCTATATAGAACTTAATTTTAGGTTCTGTTCCCGACGGACGAATTGATACTTTTGTTTTATCCTGCGTGAAATATTGAAGTACATTAGATGTCGTCGGCATCTCTAGCGTAAATGTCTCATTAAGATTTAAATCTTGCGCTTTTAAGGTTGAGAAGTCTTTAATAAGTATAACTTTCGATCCTGCAATTTCTTTCAATGGGTTTTCGCGGAAGTTTTTCATCATAGCTTCGATTTCTTCTGCGCCGGTACGACCTTCACGAACGACAGAAATACCCTTTTCCTTAGAAAAACCATATTCTATATAAATATCTTGCAATAATTCATATAAGGTTTTTCCATTATCTTTAGCCCACGTAGCCATTTCGCCAAACAACATAGCTGCTGAAGCGGAGTCTTTATCTCTAACAAAATCTTCAGCAAGAAAACCATAACTTTCTTCTCCACCGCCAATATATTGTCGTTTACCTTCAAGTTCACGCATTACGGAAGCGATCCATTTGAAACCGGTATAGCATTCAAACATTTCAACCCCATTCTTTTCAGATATAACTTGAGTCAATGTGCTGGAAACAATAGTTCGAACGGTATAATCCGTACTTTTCAATAGACCTAATTCTTTTCGACGAGTAATCAGATAATACACCAACATGAGCATTGTTTGATTACCATTAAGTAAGATAAGTTTTCCTTTGTCATTTCGAATACCGGCACCAAATCTATCCGCATCAGGGTCAGTCGCAAATACTAACTCCGCATTTGTCATTTCACCTTTAGCCATTGCCATAGCCATTGCGGATGGTTCTTCAGGGTTTGGAGATTTTACAGTCGGGAAATCTCCATCGACTATAGCTTGTTCAGGTACGATTATAATATTTGTAAAACCTGCGGCAGCTAAAGCATTAGGTATAATCGTAATACCCGTTCCATGTAATGGAGTATATACTATCGGTATGTCGTGATGTCTTTTTATACTATCGGGAGAAAGAAGTATTGATTGCAAATCATTAATAAATAAATCATCCATTTCTTTACTTAATGGTTCAATCAAACTTTTATTAGCGTTGAATTTGATTTCTTCTACAGAAACACGATTTACTTCTCCAATAATATTTTTATCGTGAGGAGGTACTATTTGCGCACCATCTTCCCAATAAACTTTATATCCATTATATTGTGGCGGATTATGCGATGCTGTTATCATTACTCCACTCTGACATCCTAATTTGCGAATTG
>CALYRA010000130.1 GCA_945292135.1 uncultured Dysgonomonas sp. | reverse complement strand
ATTGTAGTCTCCGGCTCCGATGAAGAGATTCAGAAATTAACGCAAACGATTAAAGAAAGAAATGATAGATTATCTTCATCTGCCAAAGAAGAGTCTACAGAACATCATATCACTATTTCTCAATATCTTATCGAAAAAGATTCAATTATGATAGGAAAATCAATAATGAAACTAAATATTAGAGAAAAAACAGAATGTTTGATTATAGGGATCGATAGGGACGAAAATTCAATTATAAACTTTGATTCAGATTTTATTTTCAAAGAAAATGATATTTTATGGATTGCGGGAGAAAAAGAAAAATTAATGTCTTTTGATAATAATATTAAAAACACTGTAAAAAAAGAACAAGATAGTTTATCCTGAGAGTTAGCAAATTAATAAGCAAATTGTTCCGGATGTTTAGCTGTGACGCCAATATAACATTTTTTTATTTCTTTAAGGTCTGTATCGACATCTGAAGAAGGTATTATTATTTTCTTAAAATCAGCTTCTTTCTTTTTATAATCCAATGCTACGACCACAATCGGAACTTTAGCTTCAAGTGCAATATAATAAAAACCTTTCTTCCAATCGGGGTTAGGTTTACGTGTTCCTTCTGGCGTGACAGCTACTTGAAATTTATCTCTCTTCGCAAATTCTTTCGCGAGTTGTTCGGTCAAGGAAGTCTTTTTAGACCTATCCACCGGAATAGCTCCTATTGCTTTAAATATCAAATTCATTGGGAAAAAGAACCATTCTTTCTTCATTAAAAAATATGATTTTCTACCCATTGCCGTATAAACAATAAGTCCTATAATTAAATCCATATTACTAGTATGAGGAGCGACACATATCACACATTTGTTAGGATAATCAGTTTTCCCAACAACTTTCCATCCCATTATTTTTAGGATGAATTTACAAATTGACTTCATTTAATATTAATCATGGGAATAAAGCGATTTATTTATTCATTAATCCGTATTAAAATTGTTTATCGTTTTAATACACAAATTAACTACTCATTTATTTATTCCCCTTTTTTGTTTACATTTATCTTATTTAAAAATCACTATGAAGATATACAATTTTCGCAATACATTATTTGTTTCTTCCTTGTCAGCATCTTTGACAAACATTTGAAAAAAAACATTCTTTAGCGTAAAAATACT
Source organism: uncultured Dysgonomonas sp. (assembly GCA_945292135.1). Lineage (GTDB taxonomy): Bacteria > Bacteroidota > Bacteroidia > Bacteroidales > Dysgonomonadaceae > Dysgonomonas. Next base: position 4,278 of record CALYRA010000130.1, on the reverse strand, counting down.
GATTTAAAAATATTTTTTTTTAGTTTTCTTCTGCTACTCATTTGAAAAAATAATTGTATTTTTATGACTTCTAAATTAAGAAACTTTAAAAGTTTAATTGGAGCAAAGATATAAAAAAGACAGGCAGTTCTTTTATTTTTTGCACAATTATTAACTCAAAACTATCCATAAATAATAAACTTGTTAAGATAAAAGATTATTATATGTCTGATAAATTCAATAAACCCGATTATATATTTGAAACAAGTTGGGAAGTTTGCAACAAAGTTGGAGGAATATATACTGTACTATCATCGAGAGCTAAATCAATGCAAGATAAATATCCGGATAAAGCTATATTTATAGGTCCTGATATATGGAAAGAGCAAGAATGTCCGTGGTTTAAAGAAGATAAAACACTCTTTATTGAATGGAAAAACAGTATATCCGAAAATGAAAATTTGAAAATACGTATCGGTCGTTGGTTAGTTCCGGGTGAGCCAATAGCTATTTTAGTTGAATTTGATCAATTTTTAAGCTACAAAAATGATATTTATCATGAAATGTGGGATAAATTTGGAGTAAATTCACTCCATGCTTATGGTGATTATGATGAAGCATGTATGTACGCATATGCGACAGGGATGGTTATCCAAAGTTTCTATAAATATCATAAATTGGAACAGAAGAAAGTAATAGCGCATTTCAATGAATGGATGATGGGTATGGGATTACTTTATGTAAAATCTAAATTACCTCAGATCGGAACTTTATTCACAACTCACGCTACCACAATTGGACGTTCCATAGCCGGAAATGGAAAACCGTTATATAACTATTTATCCTCATATGACGGTGATCAGATGGCTCGAGAACTAAATGTAGAAGCCAAACATTCAGTAGAAAAGACAGCAGCTCATCAGGCTGATGTTTTTACCACGGTAAGTGATATTACCGCTCAAGAATGCAAGCATCTTCTTCAACGCGAACCTATTGTTACGCCCAATGGATTTGAAAAAGGTTTTATTCCGACAGGAACAAAGTATACAAAAAAACGTAATGAAGCCAGAAATCTCCTAATTGATGTAACTGAAAAATTATTAGGATATGATATAGAAAAAGACGCTTTGTTAGTTGCGACGAGTGGAAGATATGAATATAGGAATAAAGGTCTTGATGTCTTTGTCGATGCTATGGCTCGTTTAAATCAGATAAAACAATTAAATAAAGATGTAATTGCTTTTATTATGGTACCAGCTTGGATAGATACAGTAAGAGTAGATTTGCAAGATAGATTAAAACAAAAAAATACGCCTACTACCCCACTTAATCAACCATTTATAACTCATTGGCTAAAAAATATGAATCATGATTCTATCCTTAATCAGATGTCATATTTGAATATTGATAACAAGAAGAGCAACAAAGTAAAGATCATATTTGTTCCATCCTACCTTAATGGTAATGACGGAATATTTAACAAATCATATTATGACCTTCTTATAGGTATGGATGTCACTGTATTTCCATCATATTACGAACCATGGGGATATACTCCACACGAAAGTATTGCCTTTTCTGTTCCAACTATAACAACCACACTTGCCGGGTTCGGTCTATGGATGCGTAGGCTTGGTGATATGAGGGGTATGGATGATGGAATAGAAGTACTTAAAAGAGATGATTACAACTTTGTAGAATTGTCTGAAGATATTTGTAACAGAGTATTTGAAATGACCACAAAAAGTGATATTCAAGAAAAATTATTACGTGAGACAGCGAAGGAAAAAGCAAAACATGCCGATTGGACAGAATTTTTCAAATATTATGAAGAAGCTTATTCCTTAGCATTGAGCTGTAAAGGGAATAAATAAAAATATACAACTAAACATAGAAGTTCATTATGAAAGTTAAAACGAGTTTAACGAATGCTCCTACTTGGAGAAACATTTACGCCCAAGTTAATTTACCAAAAGAATTATTAGCTCTTGAAAAATTAGCTCATAATTTGTGGTGGGTATGGAATAATGATGCACAAGACCTCTTTGCTGAACTAGACTCTCAATTATGGAATCAATCGGAACAGAATCCGGTTGTCCTTCTACAAAAACTAAGCTACGACAGAATAGAAGCCATCCTTAAAGACAAAGAATTGATGTATAAAGTTAAAACTGTACTATCCAAATTTGATAAGTACATGTCAGAAAAATTCGATACATCTAAACCCTCTATTGCCTATTTCAGTATGGAATACGGCTTCACCCATGTACTGAAAATATATTCAGGTGGATTAGGCGTATTAGCAGGGGACTATCTTAAAGAAGCGAGCGATAGCCATGTTGACCTTACCGGCGTCGGATTTCTATACCGTTATGGTTATTTTACACAAAGCATATCTCCTGACGGGCATCAGGTGGCAAACTATGAGCCACAAAATTTTGGAGAATTACCGATTGAACCGGTCTTAAATGAAGACGGTAAACAAATGATACTTGCAATACCGTATCCGGACAGAGCAATATATGCTAATGTTTGGGTTGTAAATGTAGGACGCATTAAATTATACTTATTAGATACCGATATTGACTTAAACAGTGAATTTGACAAACCCATAACGCATCAGCTTTATGGCGGCGATTGGGAAAACCGTATGAAACAAGAATACTTATTAGGTATCGGAGGTATTCTGTTACTCAATAAACTCGATATAAAAAAAGACGTATATCATTGTAACGAAGGTCACGCCGCGCTTATTAATGTTCAAAGACTATTAGATCTTATCGAAACTGATGGATTAACATTTAATCAAGCATTGGAAGTTGTACGCGCATCAGGACTTTATACAGTTCATACGCCCGTTCCGGCAGGACATGATTATTTTGATGAAGGCTTGTTAGGTAAATATATGGGTTCTTATCCTGCGCGTTTAGGTATATCATGGAATGACTTTATGGACATGGGACGCGAACATCCCGGTTCGAATGAAAAATTCTGCATGAGTACTTTCGCATTGAACACTTGTTTGGAAGCTAATGGCGTAAGTTTGTTGCATGGAAAAGTTTCACGAGAAATGTTCAGCCCTATATGGCCGGGTTACTATGCCGATGAATTACATGTAGGCTATGTTACAAATGGAGTACATATGCCAACCTGGACATCAAAAGATATGAAAGAGATATATGAATCATTTGACGATAATTTCTATAACGATCAATCAAATCATTCTATATGGGAAAAAATATATGATATCTCCGATGAAAAATTATGGGAAGTACGTTCCAATTTAAAAAAACGATTAATTAAATACGTACAAGAACAAGTTAAAGAAGGTTGGTTGAAAAACCAAAAAGATCCTTCTAATGTAATTGCTTTGGCAAATAAAATTAATCCCGACGCATTATTAGTAGGATTTGGACGTCGATTTGCCACATATAAACGTGCTCATTTACTCTTTACAGACCTAGATCGTCTGGCTAAACTTGTAAATAATGAAAAATACCCTATACAATTCCTGTATACAGGTAAAGCTCATCCAGCTGATGGTGCCGGTCAGGATTTAATCAAACAAATTATTGAAATATCCCGTCGACCGGAATTTTTTGGTAAAATAATTTTCCTTGAAAATTATGATATGCGTTTGGCAAAACGATTGATATCCGGGGTAGATATTTGGCTCAACACTCCTACCCGACCACTTGAAGCTTCGGGAACTTCCGGAGAAAAAGCAGAGATGAACGGAGTATTAAATTTTTCAGTACTTGACGGATGGTGGTATGAAGGTTATCGTAAAAACGCCGGATGGTGTCTAACAGATAAAAGATCATATTCCAACCAACAATATCAGGACGAAATAGATGCGGCTACCATTTATTCTATTTTTGAGAATGAAATCATTCCACTATACTATGCCCGCAATTCTAAAGGCTATTCCCCTGAATGGATTCAATACATTAAAAATTCAATTGCTCAAATAGCCCCAGAATACACCACCAAAAGAATGATAGATGATTATATCGAACGATTTTATAAACCGTTAGCAAAACGTCATAACTTTGTCTTGAAAAATAATTATGAAAAAGCTAAAGAACTTGCCGCATGGAAAGAAGATACTGCTGCGAAATGGGATAAATTTACGGTAGATTCAATAGTTGGAACAGGATTAGATGCAGATCCATCGCAGACATCATATCTTTCCTATTCTGTTGGAGATCGTGTAGCTATTGATATTATTCTGGATAAGAAAGACATGATTGGTGATTTGGGTATTGATATCATTATGGTTCAATACGATACTGATAA
>CALYRA010000129.1 GCA_945292135.1 uncultured Dysgonomonas sp. | reverse complement strand
TGATGTACACATCTATAGTCCTTATATCATCAGGAAAATCGTAAAAATCAGTTAAAGAAGCGTTTGGGTTAATATGACCGGTATTCGCAGAAATTGTTGCTCCTGCAAATAATAAATATAAGATTGTGATATAAACAAATTTTTTCACTTTTTTTATTTTAACCAGTCACTACAAATATAGTTATTAATAATAAAAAGAAAATATAAAAATTAAAAAAAATGTAATGGTTCACAATTTTTCACACAATCCCTCGTTGGCTAATATCGTATTGGGAAATATGCTTTTAGCTTCTTCTAATAAACTGGTGTTATCTGTGTATCGCGCAGAAAAATGACCTAATATAAGTTTTTTTACATTGGCTAATTTAGCTATTTGCGCAGCTTGTTTGGCTGTCGAATGCCCGGTTTTAATAGTTCTGTGTATATTATCTTCTCCAAATGTAGCTTCATGATATAAAACATCGACATTTTCAATGATGGGTACAATTTTTTCATTATATGCTGTGTCTGAACAATATGCATAGCTGCGAGCTTGGTCGGCAGGTCGGGTTAACATTTTATTTGGTATGACTGTTCCGTCTTCTTTTACAAAATCAGCCCCCTTTTTTATATTTGCCAATTCCTTTATCGGAATATTATGGAATTGAATCATATCTGCTATAAGATGCGCATTGGTTTCCTGCTCTTGAAACAAAAAGCCTGCGCATGGCACTCGATGTATTAGAGGTATAGTACTGACTTTTATAGATCTGTCCTCATATATAACTTCGTTCAGAGTCGGATCAAAAGGCGCAAATATAACATTGAAAGGATTGTCTTTACAAAAATAATTTATTAGCGGCTTTAATATATTTTCTAAATCTGCGTGCGCATGTATATACATATCGCCTGTTCGTCCTAATAAAGCTAATGTCGAAATTAATCCTATTATTCCGAAACAATGGTCGCCATGTAAATGGGAAATAAATATCCTGTTCAACCTTCCAAATCTTAGACGACTTTTTCTAAACTGTAGCTGAGTACCTTCTCCACAATCTATCATAAACAATTTCTCCCTTACATTGATGACTTGTGATGAAGGATGATGTTGTAGGGTAGGAGTTGCCGAGCCACAACCTAATATATTGATGTCAAAACGTTCCATTGAAATTCACTCTATGTTTATTAATTTGTGTATTTGAAGACTTAGTTTCCATACCGGATTCTTTTTGATAAACTCGACACAATAGTTAATGTTACGCATATTCGGCTTTTCTCCATCAAATATAGGACTTATAAAATAGTTATCCGCTTTGGGAAATATAGATATATCAGGAATTTGATCTCCTGCTTTTATTGCTAGTCTTATTTCTTGTGCAAAAGGTATCTTTTCTTTAACCTTATAATAGTTTATTTTGGGGCTGCATGTAATGTAATCAATTAATGAAGGTACATTACGTGTTCCGTTCGTTTCTATTGCTTGCTTGTAACCTGCATTACGGAAATTTACGAGAATCTCATCCGTTAATTGTATTGTAGGCTCACCACCTGTCCAAATAATCCATTTGCAGGGATATTGTTTAATATGCTCTAATATGTCTGCAATATACATCTCGTACCCATTGTCAAAATCCGTATCACAAAACGTACATTTTAAATTACATTTTGATAAGCGAATAAATATAGATGCTTCACCTTGTCTTCCTCCCTCACCTTGTAAGGAATAAAATATTTCTCTAACAATCAGCTTCATAAATGGCTGTCGTTTTGGGCGTTTCTGAAACCTCTACAGCGTATAGTTCGGGTATTTGGGATGCAAATTTATCAAATAATGCTTTAGCTATATTTTCGGCGGTAGGATTGAATGTAAATATATCGTTCAAATGTCTATGATCCAGATTGTTATCTATATATTCTTTCACAATGCCAAGTTCCCTGTAATCTTTTACAAAACCTATGCTATTCAATTTCGCCGCTTTGAGATGTACTGTAACGATATAGTTGTGACCATGCATTCGCGCGCAAGGATGTTCTTGCGGAAGTCCTTCTAATATATGAGATGCCGAAAAGGCAAATTGTTTACTTATTTTATACATAGATATACCAAAATACTAAACATGACGCAACTAAAAATTGAGGTGGTTAGGAATGAGCCAATGTTTATAATTATAAAACTCCATTTCTTTTGAGGGGTACCTCCTTTTTCTATTATTGATGATATGAGGAATGATATCAAAAGGGGGATCAAAAATATAAAAAATAATATTAGGCCAACAGTTGCGCGTTCATAATTATACCTAAGATTTATTATAAATCCTATTATTTGTTCAATGTTACTCATAGGGAAACATATTAGTACTAACAAAATATAAGAAAATATAAATACCCACCAAGGTATCTTTGCCTTGCTCCATTGACTCATGCTACCAAGTCTCTTTTTATTCAATACATTAGCCACCTTTGCGATAAGAGGATGGGGTAAGATAACAATAGATGTCATTAGATAATAACTCCATTCATTTGCCGTAAAAATATTTTTGTCGTGAAAAAAAACAATTCCACCTATCCATAAGGCAAATATGATGAAGAATAACAATATTCCGCCTATTACGATTATAACATTCTTTTTTCTCATCATTTGTTATTTAGTTCTTTCTCGAAACAAATGCTACTTTTCATATTTTGGTATTGTCCGTAATTAGGAATTTGGGAATATTCGTTTTTTTGATAAAATTTTATAGCTCCTGATAATTTTTTGCCTGTTTCGAGAATACATTTTTTGTAATTTAATTCTTTACTCCAATTTTCCAATTCTTTCAATATATCTGTTGCTATCCCTTTATCTCGATAATTATTCAAAACAAACATTCTTTTTATTTCAATCACTTCTTCTGAGTATTTCCTGATAGCGCCGCATCCTACCAGATTATCATCGTAATACGCAATTACGACGTGTTTTATCGTTTCGATATGGTTGTACTGTTTACAAATATCGTGAGCTTCTTTGTCGATGTCGCTTAGTTCCGAATCTAATAATTTTATTAATATAGAAAAATGTTTATCTGAGGAATCAGTCCTTTTAATATTGATAATCATCGTAGTTTATTTTAAATGATCTTCAAAGTAACGCGTAATATGTTCATGTAAATGAATGCGGTCACGCCCCATCATGTTATGCCCCTGTCCCGGATATATAAAAAAATCGGGATGCGTGCCTTTTTTTATTGCTGATTTCAGAAACTGCAAACTATGTTGCATTACGACAGTCGGATCTTCATCTCCATGAATCAGCATGAGACGTCCTTTGAGATCGCCTGCTCGATCTACCATATTAGTTTCTTTATACCCTCTTGGGTTTTCTTGCGGAGAATCCATATAGCGTTCGCCATACATTATCTCATAATATTTCCAATCTGTAACCGCACCACCGGCTACGCCTACTTTAAATGTTTCGGGATGTCGTAACATCAAATTTAAGGTCATAAATCCTCCAAAACTCCAACCGTGAACTCCAATTCTTTCTGAATCAATATATGGAAGAGATTTTAAATATTCTACACCTGTCATTTGGTCTTGAGTTTCTATGACACCCAATTGCCGATGGATGATATTTTCAAAATCGAACCCTCTGTAAGGCGTGCCTCGGTTGTCAAGCGTAAATATTAAATAGCCTTTTTGAGCCATGAAAATATCCCAACCCCTTGCTCCTGTCATCCATCTGTTTTCAATCAATTGGAGATGAGGTCCTCCATAGACGTATATAATAACCGGATATTTTTTTTGAGGATCAAAGTCAGTAGGTTTAACCATTCTGTAATACAGGTCTGTAATGCCGTCATTAGCTTTCAGTGTGCCGATTGTAATTTCGGGCAATTGCTTATTAATATAAGGATTTTTAGCTGTATGCCAAATAACGCTTTTTTTCGGTTTGGTTTCAATTGTCGCTATTTTTCCCGGATTGTTTTGCGAAGTATAAATGTCTGCAATATATTTTCCCGAAGCGCTTAAATATCCTTCATGTACGCCTTCTTCGTTTGATATCTGTTCCCTTTTCCCGGATTTTAAGTTTAACTTGTAGATATGCTTTTCAATAGGACTTTTTTCTGTAGATATGTAGAATAGATTTTCTCCTTTTGCGTCAAATCCAATTGTCGATACTACTTCCCATTTTCCGGATGTCAATTGTTTTATCAATTTACCTTTTGTATCATATAGATAAAAGTGGTTGTAACCATCACGTCTGCTTTGCCAAATAAATTTATCAGTATCATTTTTTAGAAAAGAAATTGGAACTTGCGGCTCTACATATTTTGGATGGGTTTCGGTAAAGATTGTAGCTATGGGTTTTCCTGTGTTGGCATCATAGCTTTTCAAAGAACAAGTGTCTTGTCCTCTGTTTAACTCCGCAATATAAATATACTTTTCATCAGGACTCCATGCTATATTTGTAAGGTATTTATCCTTTGGAGTTCCTGTCTTTAAAAATATAGTGCTATCATTCGTCGGGTTATATACGCCGATGGTTACATGGTGGCTTTTCATACCTGCCATGGGGTACTTTTCATTTACGAGAGTCGCTATACGAGTAGAAATGTCTACTAAGGGATAGTCCGTAACCATTGTTTCGTCCATGCGGTAAAATGCCAGAAGACTTCCTTTTGGTGACCAAAATGTCCCTTTTTGAATTCCAAACTCATTGCGATGAACGGCTTGACCTGACAGAATGGCTTTGTTAGTATCATTCGTTATGGCAAACTCTTTGCCATCATGACTTTGGATATAAAGATTATTTTCTTTTGTGTAAGCGACATAATTAAAGGCTGGAGAAAAATCAAAATTTTCAAAATTTTTATCAACTTTGAATGTCGCGTTTATCGTCCTTGTTTCTACGTCGTAAATATAACTTCTGTTGTAAGTCCTTACTAATAAATTGTTTGACTCGGGGTTGAACCATTGCGCATAGATTAGTTTTATCAAACGATCTTTTCCTGTTAACCCCATTTCGGTATTTATATCTTCTAAAGTGAAATAAGTTTTTGGTCGGTCATTCTCTTTTCGAGGAGATATAAACATTGTATCGCCCTTTATAAAAGTAAGATTTTCACCATGCCATGATATTGATTGCGGCATTTCGGCACGATATTTATTGTAAGTTTTTCCGCCGGGGATTAAATCCTCAAGCGTTAGAATTTGTTCTTGACTGTGCAATATCATTGGAGAGAAGAGCGTTAAGAAAATTATAATAACTTTAATAGTTCTCATACTTTACTTCTGTTTTTTAGCAAAGATAGCGAATAAATTTGAAGTCTATATTTGGCTTTTAGGGTTCTTGACTTAAATTTCCTGTATAGTAAAAATAGATTTGTACTCAAATTTTAAGATAAAATAAGAATAAATTATATTTTTTTTAGAACAATTTTAAATTTTAAACGTTTTAAAAATATGACTATATTTGTCTTTTCA
>CALYRA010000128.1 GCA_945292135.1 uncultured Dysgonomonas sp. | reverse complement strand
TAATAGGAAAGTATTTATATTCTAAACTGTGTACCTTATTCGCAACATCTTCATAGGTGTCATTTTTATCAATGGCGCATTTTGCTTGGAAGATAATTGTTCCCTCATCATAATTTTCATTCACTCGATGAATTGTTATACCCGATTCGGTTTCACCAGCCGCTAATACAGCTTTGTGTACATTGTCGCCATACATCCCTTTTCCTCCATATTTGGGCAACAATGCCGGATGTATATTAATTATATTGTTGGGGTATGCGTCTAAAAGATTTTGAGGAACTTTGAGTAAAAAACCTGCCAGAACAATAAAATCAATATTCTTTTGCTTCAGGTAATCAACTACTTTTTCACTTGTTTCAAAATCATTTCTGGAAAAAGTTACAGACTCGATTCCAAATTTTTTTGCACGTTCATGTACAAAAGCATTTGATTTATTGGAAATAATTAACGATATTTTGATATTCTTGTCGTTTTCAAAATAATTAACGATATTTTCAGCGTTAGAGCCTGATCCTGAGGCGAAAATAGCTATTTTTATCATCTTAAAAAAAACTTTGGTTATGCACATAAATAAAAAAGATGTGCAATTTTAACGAAATTATCAACAAAATATTTGTTATATATGAATAAAAAGCTTTTACTTTGCAGCGACAAAAATAGATAATATAATTTGCATTATTAATTAAAATTAAAAATTATGTCTGAAGTAGCATCAAAAGTAAAAGCAATTATCGTTGAAAAATTAGGAGTTGAAGAGTCTGAAGTTACAGACACTGCTAGCTTTACAAACGATTTAGGAGCTGACTCGCTTGATACAGTGGAATTAATCATGGAATTCGAAAAAGAATTCGGTATCTCAATTCCAGATGATCAAACAGAAAAAATCGCTACAGTAGGAGATGCTATCTCTTACATAGAAGCAAATACAAAATAATTTTTTATTCCTTGTTATAAATTATTATGGGATTAAAAAGAGTTGTGGTAACAGGTCTGGGAGCAATGACACCCCTTGGAAACGATGTCCCTACTACGTGGGACAACGCTAAAAAAGGAGTTAGTGGTGCTGGACCTATTACTCTTTTCGATGCTTCAAAATTTAAAACTCAATTTGCTTGCGAGGTAAAAAATTTCGATCCGTTGGCATATTTCGACAGGAAAGAAGCTCGTAAATGCGATAGATATACTCATTTAGCGGTAGCTGCGGCAGAAGAAGCAATAAAAGATTCAGGATTCGATTTCGAAAAAGAAGACTGTGATCGTATTGGCGTTATTTTCTCGTCAGGTATCGGAGGTATTAAAAGTTTTGAAGAAGAAGTCGGTAATTATTTCACACACCAAGATTTAGGACCAAAATTCAATCCGTTTTTCATTCCTAAAATGATTGCGGATATTGCTGCGGGACTTATTTCAATGCGTCATGGATTACGTGGGCCTAATTTTGGAACAGTATCAGCTTGTGCTTCTTCTACACATAGCGCATTAGTCGCATTTGACCAAATCCGTTTAGGCAAAGCGACAGCTATTGTAACCGGAGGTTCGGAAGCTCCAATTACGATTTCGGGTACAGGCGGGTTTAATGCCTTAACAGCGTTATCTACCCGTAACGATTCTCCTCAAACAGCTTCACGTCCCTTCAGCGCTAGCCGTGATGGATTTGTGATGGGTGAAGGAGCGGCTTGTCTTGTCCTCGAAGAATTGGAACATGCAAAAGCCCGTGGAGCTAAAATATATGCCGAAGTAGTAGGTGGAGGTATGTCTGCTGATGCTTATCACTTGACAGCATCGCATCCGGAAGGATTAGGCGCTAAGATCGTGATGAAAGCCGCATTAGAAGATGCAGGTATGAAACCGGAAGATATTGACTATATCAATGTTCACGGTACATCTACGCCGGTAGGCGACCCTTCTGAACTGAAAGCTATCAAGCACGTATTTGGCGATCACGCTTATAATTTGAATATAAGTTCTACCAAGTCTATGACAGGTCACTTGTTAGGTGCTGCCGGAGCTATAGAAGCTTTGTTTTGTACGCTTGCCGTACAAGATAATATCGTTCCTCCTACAATCAATTTCACAGAAGGAGATGAAGATAGCGAGATTGACTATAAGTTAAATCTTACATTTAATAAAGCTCAAGAACGTGAAGTAAATGCCGCATTATCAAACACATTTGGGTTTGGTGGTCACAATGCATGTATAATCGTTAAGAAGTATAAGGAATAAGTGTTTAAAAAACTATATCGAACAATAAGGTTTCTACCCAAACACGGGAAGGAACCTTATGTTTCTTTTTATAAGATACTTGGATTCTATCCTTACAATATAACTCTTTACGAACAGGCACTTTTGCACAAATCATCATCCATAAAACTAAAAAATGGAAAATGGATAAATAATGAACGTCTCGAATTCTTAGGAGACGCTATTTTGGACGCGATTGTAGCTGATATAGTTTTTAAAGAATTTGAATATAAGAAAGAAGGATTTCTCACCAATATGCGTTCACGTATAGTACAACGTGATACGTTAAATAAATTGGCATTAAATTTAGGACTTGACAAACTTGTAAAAACTTCTACAAAAAAAACACAAAATACCCATATGTACGGAAATGCACTCGAAGCTTTAATCGGTGCAATATACTTAGATCAAGGATATAGAATTGCAAAATCATTTGTCCATGAGAAGCTTATCAAGCAATATCTCAATATGGATAAAGTTGCTTTAAGCGATCAGAATTATAAATCCAAGTTAATAGAATGGGGACAAAAACTTAAAGTTCCCGTTATATTCCAATTATTGGAAAGTCAAGTTGATTCCGAAAACAATCCTTTATTTCGTTCTGCCGTATTTATTTATGATGAAGAAGTCGGAGTTGGGCAAGGTCATTCAAAAAAAGAATCCCAACAAAAGGCTGCATCAAATGCTTTGAAACGCTTGAACAAAAGTAAAGATTTTCTTGAAGCTATAATGAAGCGTAAAGAAGAGGATGAATTAAAACAACTCAAGCAAGATTCTTTGGATTTAACTCATGAAGAGACGGCAAAGATCATTAATTAATCATATCGTCTGGTTGTCTAAATAATGCGGTAAATATTTGCGATTTAAATTTTATACTGGCGATTTTCTCGAAATTTACAATTGAAACGGTCTCTCAAAGCATTTAGAAATAGTTTATTTATGATTTCTAACGATAAAATATAATTTGTCCTTAATGGTAATAAAACGTTTAGAGCTTATTTAGCATATCAACGAATAAAATAAATAGTCGGAAATTTACTAATTTCCGACTATTTTAATTCTTAATATGTTATTATATTATCAATACTTGAAACTACTTCCCCCTAAAAACTCCCTTAAAAGTGATGTTGGGGGTAACTCCCTGTCTGTAATATATTGAAAATAACTTAGAAATTTAAGTAATCTATGTGCTTCCGCATATTCAGGCGCATAGTTTGGTACTTGTAGCAAAATAGGTTCCGCATATCTACGCAACGCGGCAAATTCGTAGATCATAGCTGAATTGAACATTACATTCGCATTTTCCTGAAATGGAAATATCCATTTGTCTTCCCCCGCCCGAACACTCTTCCAACGAGATAAAGTATCGATCGCTGAATAGTTACGATAACGATAATCACGGACTAGGCGGCGTAAGAGACGATTGTCTGTTGTAGGTATCCAGTTATGATCATCAAGAGAGATCGCTGTAAGAGCTGAAACATATATAAGGAATTTCTTGGAATCGGGGATATTACTTGACAACTCCGGATTCAACCCGTGAATGCCTTCAATTACAAGCACATTATTCTCATCTATTTGTAATTCATTTCCTTTATATTCTCGTTTACCGGTAGTGAAATTATATGTCGGTAAACTAACTTTTTCGCCTTTTAACAATCTTTCCATATCGCTGTTAAATAAGTCAAGATCTAAAGCATAGAGTGATTCGTAATCATAGTCGCCTTTTTCATCTAAAGGAGTATTTTCTCTTTCTACAAAATAGTTATCTAATGATAATCCTACGGGTTTTATCAGATTTGTCATTAATTGTACTTCAAGACGCATACGAAAAGTCGTTTTCCCTGAAGATGATGGACCTGATATAAATATAATTTGTATACCATTGTCAAAATGATAAGCTATTTCAGAGGCTATACTCGCTATTGTCTTTTCCTGTATAGCTTCCGATACTTTTATAATATTAGGCATATTCCCGTCCAAACTCGCTTTGTTCAAGTCCCCGACGTTATCGCAACCAATGATACTCAAGAACTTTAATTCTTGTTTATACACTTCATACATCTTTTGTTGCTCAAGAATAGGTTCCAGTTCGATAGGATTGTTTCTGTTAGGAACTCTAAGTAACAAGCCGTTTCCATAAGCTTCCAAATCGAAAAGGTTGATATAATTTGTTGAAGGAACGAGACTTCCGTAAAAATAGTCGACAGAATCTCCAAGTTTATAATATTTGGAATAGAGATTTCCGGATGTTTCAAGTAATAAAGCTTTGTCTTCAAAACCTCTTTCTCTGAACATTTTTACTACTTTCGTTGTTTCTTCTTCGACCCTTATAAATGGTAAATTCGCATCGACAATTTCTTGCATTCGTGTTTTAATTGCCAATATGGTTTTTTGATCAATTTTTTCTTTGTTTTTAATTTTGCAAAAATACCCTTTTGATAATGGATGTTCTATATTAAGACGTTCGTCAGGTAATATTTCGGCAACGGATTTAGCTAGTATAAAACACAAAGAACGTACATAAATACGCATCCCCGAAGAGTGTGCTATATCAATAAATTCAACAGTCTTGTTCCCGTATACTTCATAATCGAGTGGCTCAATTTTATTATTCACCTTGGCGCTAACTATTTTGTAACCGGTGTTAATTGATAAATTATTAGATATTTCCAGGAGGTTGATTCCTTTTGGAAAATCTGTATAAGTATTATTATTCAGGCAATGTATTGTTACGGTATTGTTCATAAAATTAAGATTTGTTTATCAGCAAAATATTCCATTTAGCGTTACTGATGTGTTAGTATTAATTTTTTTGAGTGTAAATAAAGGTATTGTTATTTATGATAAAAAACAAATAAAGGTATAGTTTGAATTCAATGTCTATACGCTTTATTGGTTAAACTGTTGTCGGAATAAAATTTTTTTTTAGCTAAATTATACGGCACTTCTAAGCCATTTATATTTGGTGCTATCAGTTGATTCTCACCAAAAATTATTTATTAGTTATACTTATATTTTCCGGTTTAATAGTATTATCCTTTTTATTCTAAATTTATTTTCCTTCTCTTTAAAGTTACCTTTTTTGTTTGATAGCAATTGATTTATATAGCAAAATTTCTGTTTTCTAAAAAGAAAATTATTTCCAAAAATTCATTTTGAACCAGTGGTATTTCCTTTTTATATGTCCCGATATAATCCAAT
>CALYRA010000127.1 GCA_945292135.1 uncultured Dysgonomonas sp. | reverse complement strand
CTGCTCCATCGGCAGCAGCGAATCCTCTGAGGCGCATTCCTAAACCGGTACCTCCCGAACCTAAACCCAAAGACGGGGATGTAACACCCGGAGAAGTGGTTAATACAGATTTTAGATCAACAGCGATTTGTTCATTTAGTAGTTCCTTGGGAATAACTGTATAAACCTGAGGATTTTCTAAATTATCTAAAGGCATACGCGCTACATAAATAGATTTCTTTTCAGCTACCTTTTTTATCAAAGCGCTAACTACAACCTCATTGAGTTCCTTATTATCTATTTCAAGTATAATATCGCCCAACTTGTCTATGTCTCCCGGCTGTACGTCAACTGATACTTCTTTATGTTTGAATCCTACATAAGTTATTGAAATAAAATATCTTCCACTTGGAACCGTGAGCGTAAAATTTCCATTATCGTCTGTATAAGTACCTATGGTAGTTCCATTTATACCAATTGTCGCCGAAACTATAGCTTCTCTTTCATTCGTTAAAACTCGTCCTGTTATTTTTCCTTGCAATTGGGCAAACATTTGTATGGGTAACAAACAGGTAAGAACGATTGTCGCCAAAATTTTCAAAAAAGATTTTTTACTATTCATTATGCATATTTGTTAAGTTTAGTTATAATATAAGCCTCGTAAAAATATCTCAAATCAAAAGTTGGTACAATCGCTATATTGTGTTATAGTTAAGAGTAAATATACCTATATATTATTACTTATTTCATAAACTATATAATGCTGACTTATTTTTTAAGATTTTACTAATGAATCAGATTCTTTAAAATTATACAGTCTTATCAAATATGTTGATAAAATAAGCATATAAATAATGTTAGTCTAAACACAAAAAGCGGGTTCAAAATATTCTCTTTTATCTATCTAAAATCATGCGAATAGATACCTGATCTGATTGCAATTTCTGTAAAATGATTTTGACAGACATTAAGCGATTTATTCCGATAACAGTGTTAAAAACTAAAATTCAATTTTAAACCAAATAACTTCTACCCTATCATCCTTAAACATCCAACCTAAAGTATGTTAAGTTTTGCTTTTTTAGAAAATACATTCTTCCCGATAACCATATCTATCCTGTTATTTGCTTCTACAAATGCCTTGTTTTTTTATTTTATTAACATTTTAATAAGGTTACAACATATCAAAATAAGTCATATATTTGCACCCCGAAACCTATAAAGGGTTTTACAATATAAATGAATCATATAATTACAGCCATCTTCTTAATAAATTCAAAAGTAAAATTATCAGGTCGAGATTATCAAAGGGTAAACTGTCTCGTTGCCTGGTAACGGCTTCATCCCGAATAAGCTTTTTTTGAAGTAAAACATCACATATCATTAACTAATTTAAAAGAAAAGTATGGGTAAAATCCATTTACTCGCTGTGATTGCATGCCTAATGCTGTGTGTAGGATCAGTGAATGCTCAGGAAAAAAACATCAAAGTCTTTACTTTAGATGAGATATTTAAACTGGCGGAAACAAATAGTAAGCAATTAAAGTTGTCCAACACAAAAATTGAGATGAGTAAGGCTGCTGTATCGACTGCAAAGAACAGTTTATTGCCTTCGATTGACGTTTCGTTGCGTGGTTCTTTTATTGGCAACGCTTGTATTATCGACCGCGATTTAGGACATGGCATGAAGGGTTCAATGCCTCATTGGGGTAATACCTTCTCGGTTGAAGCCAGTCAAGTAGTTTTTGCGGGCGGCGCCATTAAAAATAACATCGAAAAAGCTAAATTGGAAGAACAGGTTTCAAGACTTGATTTCCAAAAAGACGCTATGGACATCCGTTTTTTATTGACAGGTTATTATCTTGATTTGTATAAATTACAAAACCAGAGAAAAGTATATCTGGAAAACATCAATCAAACCAAAATAGTGATCGAGCAGGTTCATGCCAAACAAAAGCAAGGTATGGCTTTGGATAATGATATTACCAGACATGAATTGTTGTTGAAAAATTTGGAACTGGCTATCATTGAAATAGATAATAATTATGATATCATAAATAATAACTTGACAGTAACTTTAGGGTTACCTTCTAATGTTGTTATAAAGCCCGATTCTACAATTTTACAAACTGATTTAGTAAATTATAATTCCAATAATTTAATGGATGTTGCGGAAAATAATTTGCCTGAATTAAAATCTGCCGCTTTGCAAACTAATATTGCAGATAAAGGTATCAAAATGGCTAAGGCGGATTATTTGCCATCAGTGGCTATTGTTGCCGCTAATACTTTTGATGGCCCTATCTTGGTTGAAGTACCTCCAATTAATAAAAATCTTAATTATTGGTTTGTAGGTCTGGGGGTCAAATACAATCTCGCATCACTTTTCAAGTCGAAAAAGAATGTAAGGCTCGCTAAAAGTAATAAGCAATTATCGGTTGATGCTCATGATTTAATCCGCGAACATGTCGAAACTTCGATTCATAATGCGTTTACTAAATATAAGGAAGCTTTTGAGATTTATCAGACTCGGGTGAAAAGCCTACAGTTAGCGAATGAGAATTATAATGTTATCAATAAGAGATACCAAAATGATCTGGTATTGATTACAGAAATGCTGGATGCCAGCAATTCGAAATTGGAAGCTGAACTTCAACTCGTTAATGCTCGCATCAACATTATTTACAATTATTATAAACTGCAACGTACAATTGGAAAATTATAAATATGGAAACTCAAGAACAAAGACAAAAAGGGAAAAGCCTTCGTTTCAGAATATTCAACTGGGCTATTGTTGTATGTATTATTTTAGGTGTGGCGTGGGTTATTCTTCGATTTGCGAATGTTACTAACTCGAAATACACTGATAATGCGCAAGTAAAACGCCTGATTGTTCCTGTCAATTCGCGTGTGCAGGGATTTATTAAGGAAATAAGATTCGATGAATATCAACATGTCAATAAGGGCGATACTTTATTGATTGTGGATAATAGTGAATATCTATTTCGTTTAGCTCAAGCTGAAGCCAATTACGCTAACGCAACAGCAGGAAAAGCTGTTATGGGTAGCACAATTTCGACTACGCAAAACAACTTGACTGTTTCGGACGCCAGTATTGAGGAAACAAGAGTTCGTCTGGAGAATGCTGAAACTACTCTGCGACGTTACAAAAATCTATTGGATGAGAAAGCTGTCACTCAGGATCAATATGATAATATAAAAACTGATTATGACGCGTTGAAAGCCCGTTATAATATGATGGTTCGCCAAAAACAAAGTACTGCTTTAGTAGGCGTTGAACAAACTAAGCGTTTACAGCAAAACGACGCGAATATCAAACAGGCTGAAGCCGCTTTGGATATCGCTCGTTTGAATTTGTCTTATACTGTCATTACAGCGCCTGCAAGTGGTATTGTAGGTCATAAAAATTTGCAAATTGGCCAGCTTATACAACCGGGACAATCTTTGGTTAGCATTGTTGATGATTCGGATGTTTGGGTAATTGCTAATTACAAGGAAAAACAGACTAAGAATATTAAGATAGGTGATCGTGTTGAGATCAGTGTAGACGCTGTTCCTAATTGCAAATTTAAGGGTACCGTATCAGCTATATCGAATGCTACCGGATCTGCTTTCTCACTTGTTCCAACCGATAATGCAACCGGAAATTTTGTGAAGATTGAACAACGTATTCCTGTTAAGATTGAATTGGTTAAAGAAAATACACCGGATCAATTATTGAAACTAAAAGCGGGTATGAGCGCTGAAGTTTATATCAAAAATTAATAATCTATGATGCCTCAAGGTAAATATCGTATCATGACGTTCAAGGAATTTGTCCCTGATAAGATACGATTTATTATATTGTTGCTTACTGCTATCATATTTCAGTTTACGAGTTTTATCTATCTGACAAATTTGAATGATGTCGTTGGAGGTAAAGCTATTACGACGGAAGATGCAAAACTAATAAGCTCAGTTTCTTTCATTGGTATGACAATGATCTTTCCTATCCTTTTCAGGATAAAGTTCAGATTCATGTCAAGGACTATAGTGTTGTCGGCTGCCGCAATATTAATCGTCGCCAATTTGATCAGTATTTATTCTGATAACTTATTGGTTTTGCTGTTCGCTGCATTCATTGCAGGCGCAGTGCGTATGATCGGCACTTTCGAGTGCCTTTCGACTATTCAGTTGATTATTACTCCGAAGCGTGATTTTACCGTTTTCTTTTCGGTAGTTTATCTGATAGTTCTGGGTTCCATTCAGATTTCGGGACTGTTGACTGCTGAAATGTCGGATTTATACAATTGGACGTATATGCCAACTATTATGATAACTCTTTTACTTGTTGTTATGATAGTATTATTTGTGTTGATGCGTCCTATTCGTTTGATGAAGAAATTCCCTCTTTATCAAATTGATTGGCTGGGATTGGCATTATGGTCGTTGGTCTTGATTATATTTAACTTTGTGTTTGAATATGGTAAACGTCTCGATTGGTTCGACTCTCCGTATATTTGTATTGGCGTCATTTCAGGTATAGTCTTGCTAATATGCGCTATACAGCGTATGGTGGGAATAAGGAGACCGGTTATTATGCCAGAAGTATTCCGTTATAAGAATCTACTTCGCGCCTTAGTATTGCTTGCATTCCTGCAAATTTTTCTGAGTACCGGTAATGTAGTTATGAATGCTTATACCGGGGGAATTTTGCATTATAATATAATACATAATTCATCCCTGAATTGGGCTGTTTTCGTTGGAGTATTGCTTGGCGCTGCTTATGCCTTTTATTGGATGTCGATTTACAGAGGTGGATATAAACCTATATTCTTTATTGGTTTTGCGAGTTTTGTACTTTATCACTTTATACTCTATTTCATCTTTCAACCTGCAATCAGCAAAGAGTATCTTTATCTTCCTTATGCTTTGAAAGGTTTCGGTTATGTATCGCTTTACATCAGCATTGCTTTGTATGCAGCGCAAGGTATTCCGTTTCCACATTTTTTTGCTAGTCTGTCTGTGCTGGGTTTTGTTCGTACGGCTTTAGGTGGTACTATTGCGAATAGTTTATGTTCTAACGTTTTGCAATCTTTACAGAAGAAGAATTTAGCCATTCTTTCCGCAGATATTGATTTTGTGAACCCCACTTCAAATCATGTTTATGATGGTGTTTTACATAATGCGTTAAGTAGTGGGCAAACCATTGAACAAGCTCAGGCTGCTGCTACAAGCGCTTTGTATGGCGCCAGCAACATGCAGGCCTTACTCTTGAGCTGGAAAGAAATATTTGGAGGCGTGACTTTACTGGGCATCTTATTCTTGCTGGCTATTGCGTCGTCTCACTATATGAAACCGGTATATCAGCAATTCCCGAAAATGAAAAATATTTGGAAATATATGTGGGGCAAAGCATATAGTAACAGTCGAAATTAATGATATATTTACTTTAACATAATGATTTTTT
>CALYRA010000126.1 GCA_945292135.1 uncultured Dysgonomonas sp. | reverse complement strand
GCGAAAAGAAATTCGGCGCGTCTAATTGTGAATTTGATATTTTTACGTAAGAGTCTATTCCTAAGTCAAAATAACAATCGGTATTTAGTTTGCCGGCTTCAAATTTAACTTTATAATCGCCTTCATCATTGAAGGTATATATATATTCTTTTGCCGTGGACGTACCTACTACTGATTCATTCCCATCCTTTATATGTATAATAGACCATTTATAATAATCTACTGAACTGTTAATCTTGAATTTAAAATGTATTGTAGCGGGAGCGGATAATTCTTCCTCAAAATTAGTGATCTCGTCTAACGTGCCATCCGAATTTTCGATTAACGGTGTTTCGATGCTCGCTTCTATATTACATGTATCCTGCATAATAAGCGCCGTTGAATAAATACCATTGGGTAATCCTGAGACGTTATAATCAGCTTTTGCGCCGACAAGGGATAACAAACCGAATGCGAGAAATAAAATTTTTTTCATATAGTATTTTATTTAGATAGAAAACCCTCTATCTTTTAACGGACAGAGGGTTAAGCTTATTATATCTATAACGTATTATTCGGTTTAGATAACTTCCATGTTTTTGAAGACTTTATGTATCTTTTCTATGGCGACGTCTACTTGTCCTTTGGTATGGGTTGCCATCAGTGAGAAACGTATTAAAGTATCATTTGGCGCAACAGCGGGCGCTACGACAGGGTTTACAAATATACCTTCTTCAAACAACATCTTGGTTATAAGGAATGTTTTTTCGTTATTTCTTATAAATAAAGGTATAATTGGCGTAGAGGTATGACCTATCTCGCAACCCATTTGGCGGAATCCTTCCAATGCGTAATTCGTTACATCCCAAAGATTTTTTACACGTTCAGGTTCTGCTATTAATATATCCAGTGCTTTACTTGCTGCGGCTGTAGCGGAAGGCGTAATACTCGCGCTGAAGATATAAGGTCTCGAATTGTGGCGTAAATAGTCTATTGTCTGACTGTCGGCTGCAACGAAACCTCCGATCGAAGCTAACGATTTACTGAATGTCCCCATAATCAGGCTCATATCATCGGTGACTCCGAAATGATCATGCACCCCCTTGCCATTGTAATTTTTTCCCATAACGCCAAGTCCGTGAGCCTCATCAATCATTATGTTGGCATTATATTTTTTTGCTAGTCTTACGACTTCCGGCAAATTAATAATATCGCCCTCCATACTGAAGATGCTATCGACTACAATGAGTTTAACCTTGTCCGCCTCACATTTTTGAAGTTGTTTTTCTAACGAATCCATATCGTTATGGCGAAATTTGAGCTTATTGGAGAGTGACGCTCTATTTCCTTCAATAATGGACGCATGGTCTAACGCATCCCAGATTATGTAATCTTCACGACCTGTCAGGCAGCCAATTACGCCTTGGTTTACATTAAAACCTGTGGAATATACAATAGCTTCTTCTTTATTTACAAATTTAGCCAATTTATGTTCCAATTCGATATGGATATCAAGAGTTCCATTCAGAAATCGAGAACCTGCCATTCCTGTTCCGTATTTGTTTACGGCATCGATAGCAGCTTCTTTAACAGCTGGGTGATTTGTAAGTCCTAAATAGGCATTAGATCCAAACATCAGGATTTTCTTTCCGTTGATAACAACCTCAGTATCCTGATCGCTTTGTATTTCTCTAAAATAAGGATAGATTCCAGCTTCCCTTGTTTTGCGGGCAGCGTCGAATCTGTTCATTTTCTCTAATAATAGATTCATATTTAGCTTTATAACATAATATATTCAATAGTTTCTCATCGATAAAATTTCGTATACAGGGTGCAAAAATAACCATTTTTTTTTATACACTACTTTATTTCTATAAATAAATGAAATTCTTGAAATTGAACGACAAACGAGTTTTACTATTTCGCCCTTCCAGTCATGTAATCTGAGGGATTTTGATTGAAGTTTTTTCCCCTTTTTTAATAATAATAATTTATAAATATTGAACTTAAAGATTAGTTTTCTTGTCCGATAAGCATTGTTCATGGTGCTTTTTTAGTAATTTTGCGAAGCTCTGTACCCTGTGGAGAGGTCAGGCGGAATAAATGAGATGATAAAAAGATTGAATGTCTAAAAAGAAAAAAGGAAAACATAGTTTTTGGAAGCGAATACGCTTCAATTACAGAGTTTCGATAATAAATGAAAATACCCTTCAGGAAATATGGAAAATCAGAGCCTCTATATTTTCAGGAGCAATTTTGTTTATAACTATTGCTTCTTTATTAGTGACATTTACCGCATTTTTTATAATTGTAACACCTATAAGATATTATTTACCTGGATATTTGGATTCGGAAGTAAGAGAAACGGCATTGCGTTCCAATATCGTAGCAGATTCATTGGAACGAAGGATGAATAGTTATGATATTTACGCAAGCAATGTACGCATGATACTTGACGGTACAATGAAAGCAGATTCAGTCAAGACGGTTACCGATTCACTTAACCTATCGGCAGATGATCCCGCATTGCAAAAATCAGACGTCGAACAAGACTTTGTACAACAATATGGAGAAAATGAGAAATATAACTTGTCCGTATTACCAACAGCCAACACATCTTCCGAAGCATTTATATTCTTTGCCCCTCTATCAGGCGCGATAATAGAAAAGTTTAATCCTAAAATCGATCATTATGGAATTGCCTTACAGGCGAATGCGGGCAAAACGATATCAGCCGTAATGGAAGGAACGATCATTTATGAAGGATATGAACTGAATGTAGGTAATATAATTCAGATACAACATAAAAACGGATTTCTGTCAATATACAAACATTGCGGCATGTTGCAAAAAAAAATTGGCGATTCGGTAAAAACAGGAGAAGCCATTGCCACGCTCGGGACTAAAGACGACAAATCCGATAAACTATATTTTGAATTATGGTATAATGGAGTAGCCGTTAATCCAGAAACTTACATTACCTTTTAAAAAAACTTAAAGATTGAATTTACAAATCATTTATGACACGTAAAATAGCAATATTAGGTTCGACAGGTTCTATTGGTACACAAGCTTTGGAAGTTATCAGAGAACACAAAGAACGTTTCGAAATATATGCGCTTACAGCAAATAATCAAGTAGAATTATTGATACGGCAAGCGCGGGAATTTATGCCCGAAGTCGTAGTGATAGCCAATGAAGAGAAATATGAATATTTGAAAGAAGCCTTAAAAGAACTTCCCATAAAAGTATGGGCAGGAAATGATTCAATAGCTCAAGTGGTGACGAGCGAGCCAATTGATATTGTCCTTACCGCAATGGTAGGTTATTCGGGATTATTACCAACCATTAACGCTATCAAGTCCGGCAAAGCAATAGCCTTAGCCAATAAAGAGACTTTGGTTGTAGCGGGCGAATTGATAACGTCGTTA
This sequence comes from uncultured Dysgonomonas sp., assembly GCA_945292135.1. Taxonomy (GTDB): domain Bacteria; phylum Bacteroidota; class Bacteroidia; order Bacteroidales; family Dysgonomonadaceae; genus Dysgonomonas. Next base: position 2,041 of record CALYRA010000126.1, on the reverse strand, counting down.
GCTATAGAAAACCGCGTACCAATACTACCCGTAGATTCAGAACACTCAGCAATATTTCAATGTTTGAACGGCGAAAATTCTCCAATCGAGAAAATATTTTTAACGGCATCCGGAGGACCATTTCGTAATCATACAAAAGATCAATTACAGAAAGTAACTAAAAACGAAGCATTGAAACACCCTAATTGGGACATGGGCGCGAAGGTAACAATTGACTCCGCTTCGATGATGAATAAAGGTTTTGAAATGATCGAAGCAAAATGGCTTTTCGATTTAGAACCCTCGCAAGTAGAAGTCGTAGTACATCCACAATCAATAATACATTCGATGGTACAATTCGAAGACTCATCAGTTATCGCTCAGCTTGGATTGCCCGATATGCGACTTCCCATACAATATGCGCTTAGTTATCCCGATCGGCTGAAATCAAACTTTAAACGTCTCGACTTTTTCAAATTGCAGACAATGACGTTCGAGAAACCCGATACCGACCGTTTTCGCAATCTCGAATTTGCCTTTGAAGCCATTCGTACCAAAGGTAACATGCCATGTATATTGAATGCCGCAAATGAAATTGTTGTAGCTTCATTTTTACGAGATGAAATAGGATTCTTACAAATGAGCGATATAATAGAACTCACTATGCAAAAAACCACTTTCGTGAAAGAACCGACATACGAAGATTATGTCCGTACAGATATCGAAGCGCGTTGTATTGCGAGAGAATTAATTTAAAAATTTAAAAACAGGAAAAATTATAGATGGAAACATTCTTGATTAAGGCTCTTCAACTAATTTTGAGTTTATCTATACTCGTAATAGTACATGAATTCGGTCATTTTATATTTGCCCGGATATTTAAAATACGCGTCGAAAAGTTCTATTTATTTTTTGACGCCGGATTTTCACTATTTAAATTCAAGCCAAAGAATAGCGACACCGAATACGGTATAGGCTGGCTGCCTTTAGGCGGATATGTGAAATTGGCGGGAATGATGGATGAGTCGATGGATAAAGAACAATTGGCTCAACCTCCTAAACCTTGGGAATTTCGTACCAAACCCGCTTGGCAACGCTTACTGGTCATGTTGGGCGGAGTAATGTTCAACTTAATCTTAGCCATATTTATACTCTCGATGATGGTATTTGCATGGGGCGATACATACATTCCATACAAGAATATTAAAACAGGAATGGAATTTTCGGAAGTAGCAAAAAAAATAGGATTTAAAGACAAAGATATACTTATAAGCGCAGATGGGAAAGAACTTCGGATGAGAGGCAGCGTGCTTGAAATCAATACAATGATGGACTTTCTTGACGCTAAAGAAGTAACGGTCGAACGTGACGGAAAAATAACCTCAATTTGGCTTCCCGATTATTTCGCAGATGAAGTAATAGCATCAAAAGAGCCTGTCTATACAATTTGGATACCTACTTTGGTCGATAGTTTAAGAGAAGGCAGCGAAGCACAAAGAATAGGCTTGCAGAAAGGAGATAGCTTGATAGCTCTGAATGGAAACAGCACAGGATCTTTTTTCAATTTCAAAAAAGAGTTGGCAAAACATAAAAACGATTCAGTCGAGATAACATATTCACGCAACGGTCAAGAAAATAAGATAACGGCATTAGTAGATACGGCAGGGACATTAGGCTTTTACCTCATGGCACCACAAGGATATAAAATGCAAACCGATCAATATGGATTTTTCGCCTCATTTCCCGTAGGAGTAACAAAAGGCATCGAAACCCTTAAAGGATATGTGTCTCAAAGCCGTTTCATATTCAGTAAAGAAGGCGTAAAAAATCTGAGCGGATTTGCCGGTATTGGAAAAATGTTTCCAGCCCAGTGGAATTGGGAACAATTTTGGACGATGACCGCATTCCTATCCATTATATTGGCATTTATGAATATCCTTCCCATACCGATGCTCGACGGAGGACATATCATGTTTTTATTATATGAAATCATAGCAAGACGGAAACCAAATGAAAAATTTCAAGCCTATGCTCAAAACGTTGGTTTGTTTTTGCTGCTGGC
>CALYRA010000125.1 GCA_945292135.1 uncultured Dysgonomonas sp. | reverse complement strand
TGGAATAGTCAAGACCCTATAATTATATCTAAAGCATATAGTATAGATAGTGAATGGAGGAAAAGAGATATATTCATTAAGGGAAGAGACCAGATTATTGCATTTTTGACAGAAAAATGGAAAAAAGAACTGAATTATAAACTTAAAAAAGAATATTGGGCTCATACTGATAATCGAATTGCTGTACGATTTGAATATGAATATCAAACAACTGATGGGCAGTGGTATAGAGCTTATGGAAATGAAAATTGGGAATTTGATAATAATGGTTATATGACTAAGCGATTTGCTAGCATAAATGATCTAAAAATAAGTGAAATTGAAAGAACCCTTTAATGTATATAGAGACTGATAATCAAATTAGTCTCTATTTATTTTTCAATCGGTTTAAATCACAGTTTTATTATTAAAAATGTTTGCGAAATCTATTTAACGTAGTCGTTATTAAAATTATACATTGATATTTGAAAAAGGAAAAACAGTGAATTATTTGTATTAAATCCTAAAACCAATGATTGCGCCACCTATAAATCCTATCACAATGGAAACGACAATTATTGCGAATGCTGTGCTTGCCCTACCAAAACCACTCCAACCACCGTTATCACCTGATAAAAAATCAACGGCTGAAGGAAAACTCTGCATTAAAATTATAGCAATAAAAAAACAACAGATAGCACCTACAAAAGCGCCTACAACTGTTTTTAGTATAGAAATCAATATGCTAAAGATATTGAATTTAATTATTTCTTGCATTTTTGTTGTTAAATGATATAATGGTTTATCAATATTAAAATTTCAATTATTACGGTATTGTTTTGTATTATAAAATGTAATAACATGTAATTCCAATAGCTGATGACCAAAGAATAAATATACAGCTGAGTGTTTCATCGCTTTAGCGAATCCTAAATTCTATAATAGGATAATGATAATAATTGGAATCATTATTTTTGTTCATTGGCTGTTATCTTACATATATGCTCCGACAATTATTAAAGAAGTTCCCATAATATTTATAGCTATATAAAGTGTAGATAGAAATTTACGTTTTTTCGTATTCCAGTCATTATAAATGCTATAATAATTACAATGTAAATAAATAATACCAATATATTAAGCATATTAATAACACGCATAAAAACAATATGATTATCAGAATGGACGCTTCAATCTGAAAATAAGATGATAAATATTTTTTCCTATATACAATTTTGTTTTCAGTACTAAAATAATATTTTATATGATAAATTTGACATTGATCTAAAATTTAATTATTGTTTTTCATGTTTTATTCAGACGATAGTATCGTTTTCTTTTTTTTCTTTCTTCAATTCATAAATGAAAATAAACTTTTTGAAGTCCCCTCTAATATTAAATATATCAGAGATAAAATTTATATAACACTGTTAATTTTTAGGGTAATATATAGATAATTTTCAAGAATAATTTATAAATTTTAAAATATACCTTTTATAAAAAAGATCTTAAATTCTGCGAATATATTATTAACCTTACAATAATTATAACGCCATGAAAATTTACCAAAACAGCGAAATTAAGAATATTGCCATTCTTGGTAGTTCTAGATCCGGAAAAACCACTCTTGCCGAAGCTATGCTATACGAGAGTGGAGTTATAAAACGACGCGGACGGGTCGAAGACGGAAATACAGTAAGCGATTATTTCCCGGTAGAAAAGGAATATGGTTACTCAGTGTTTTCAAGTATCTTTTCGGTCGAATGGATGAACCGTAAGCTTAATTTTATCGACTGTCCCGGATCAGATGATTTTATTGGAAATGTAATAACTTCACTTAATGTAACAGATACCGCATTAATGGTGATTAACGCTCAATATGGGATAGAAGTTGGCACCATCAATCAATTGCGATACACGCAAAAACTCAGAAAACCCGTAATATTTATTATCAATCAATTGGATCACCCGAAAGCCAACTTTGACAATGTAGTTTCCCAATTGCAATCAAATTACGGGAATAAAGCTGTTTTGGTACAATATCCTATAAATGTAGGAGAAGGATTTAATGCCGTAGTGGATGTATTAAAGAATAAAATGTTTCGGTGGAAACCGGAAGGAGGAGTTCCCGAAGTATTAGAAATCCCCGAAGAAGAAAAAGAAAGAGCACAAGATTTGCATCAGAAATTAGTTGAAGCAGCTGCCGAGAATGAAGAATCTTTAATGGAAAAATTCTTTGATCAAGGGACCCTTTCTGAAGAGGAAATGCGTATGGGAATACGTTGGGGATTAGTACATCGTGATTTATATCCCATCTTTTGTGTTAGCGCAGAAAAAGACATGTGCGTAAGACGTACATTAGAATTTCTAGGAAATGTAGTCCCTTATGTAAGAGATTTACCAGCGCCGGTAAATACAGATGGCGACGAGATTAAACCTGATGCAGATGCCCCTACAAGTTTGTTCTTTTTCAAAACAACGGTTGAACCACATGTCGGAGAAGTTTCTTACTTCAAAGTCATGAGTGGCAAAATACATGAAGGAGATGATCTGTTGAATGCAAACCGTGGTTCGAAAGAACGTTTGGGACAATTGTTTGTCGTCGCAGGACAACAGAGAGTAAAAATAGAAGAATTAGTGGCAGGAGATATAGGTGCTACAGTTAAACTTAAAGATGTTCGGACAGGTAATACATTGAATGCAAAAGGCGCGAATAATAAATTTGATTTTATTAAATATCCCGATCCCAAATTTCGCAGAGCTATAAATGCCGAAAACGAAAAAGATACCGAAAAGTTGAATGAAGTATTGCAACGAATGCATGAAGAAGATCCAACATGGCGTCTCGAACATTCGAAAGAATTGCGACAAATAATAATATCAGGTCAGGGAGAATTCCATTTAAAAACACTAAAATGGCGAATAGAAAATAATGATAAAATTCCGATAAAATATTCAGAACCTAAAATTCCTTACCGTGAAACTATAACTAAAGCTTCGCGTTCTGATTACAGGCATAAAAAACAGTCAGGCGGGGCAGGACAATTTGGTGAAGTTCACATGATTGTCGAACCTTACTTTGATGAAGTCGATGTGCCTTCCGTTTATAAATTTGACGGACAAGAAAACAAAATACAGACTCGCGACGTTCAAACTTATGATCTGGAATGGGGAGGAAAACTAATATTTGTGAATAGTATTGTTGGCGGGTCTATTGATGCCCGATTTATGCCCGCTATTGTTAAAGGGATTATGTCCCGACTGGAGCAAGGACCTTTAACCGGGTCATATGCGCGTGATGTAAGAGTTATAGTATATGATGGTAAAATGCACCCAGTCGATTCAAATGAAATCTCATTTATGTTGGCAGGACGTAATGCGTTCAGTAACGCATTCAAAAACGCGGGACCTAAAATATTAGAACCTGTATATGACCTTACGGTTTTTTTGCCATCAGACAAGATGGGTGATGTGATGAGTGATTTGCAAAATAGAAGAGCAATGATAATCGGAATGGAGAGTGACAAAGATATTGATATATTAAAAGCTAAAGTTCCATTAAAAGAATTATCCAATTATTCAATATCTTTGAGTTCATTAACAGGAGGACGTGCATCTTTTGCTATGAAATTCGCATCCTATGAACTTGTACCATCCGATGTACAGGAAAAATTATTGAAAGAATATGAAGCAAGTCAAAAAGACGAAGATTAGTTAATTCGAATATTATGACATGAAGCCTTGATACTTTTTTGTATTGAGGCTTTACTATTTTATCTATATTTGCATGCAGTGTTAAGAATTAATAATAATTTTATATATAAATTGGAATTTACTATTTATGAAAAGGATTGCAATTTCGTTTCTTCTTGCGTTTATTTGTTTAGTACAACTTTTTGCGCAAAAAGATTTAGTTTTAACGTATCATGGCTCGCCAATTGAGGTTAGTCTTTATAATAAAATTCAATATCTGGACAGTCGAAATGGACAATCAAACTTGGGGTATGTAAAAGGTGGTTTTATGTCCGGATTTAATAATGTCGTTGATAATCCTCCTATTCCAATACAATTAGAATCACTGTTGTCATCTATGGTTGATCAGACTGCATTGGATGGAACACTACTTTTGCAATTGCGATATTATAAATTTTATATGGACAATGATCTTGGAATGTGTAAATTGCGTATTAATTTATATCATCAAAAAGCAGATGAATATTATTTCATAAATAGAATTGATACGTTAATAGAAGCCAAAACAAAGGAAATATTAGCAAAAGGATCGGACTTGTTTGTTAATTCGATTGCGGATAATTTAACTATGGCTCCGATTGGCGATGTTCCATTTAATCTGGGTCAAATAAAAGATATTGATAATTTTGAAAAAGAAGACATTCCATTATATGTAAACAAAACTTTTAAGGATGGTCTTTATCCTACCTTTGAGTCTTTTATTAATCAGGAGCCCGATACCAGAGAATTACAACCAAAAATCAAAAAATTCGAATTAAAAGAAATCAAGGTACCCGGTAATGAACCCGGTAAATGGCGCAGTCTTGAACCTAAACACATATACGCAGTTGTTATCAATGGAAAGCTCTATATAAGTTATGATAATAAGTTCTTTCTAGGTTATTTTGATGGGAATGATATTAAATTCTCATATCAATATTCGCCCGGAACCGGAGTACAAGGCGTTTCTTTCGGGTTTGGAATCGGCTCCGGAGGATATCAAGGGGGAGGTATCGGCTTAATTTTGGGAAAAAGACCAAAAGAAACCACTATAATGAAAATAGATCATTTGGATGGAAGTGCCCATGTCGCAAATTGAATAAAATTGATATTAAAACTTCAACGTCCTATTTCGAAATGGGACGTTTTTTTATTTTAAAAATTTCACTTTTGGCATACCTATAATATTAGCAGGAATAGGTTATTAATTTGCCATCTGTTTACAAATGTTAAAATAACAACTTTGCAAAGTTCACTTTACAAAGTGCTATAAAATCGGCTTAAAAAGTCTTTATTTGTGACTAAAATTAACGATATATCGCCTAAAAAAATATTTTTTTCCTGATAAAGGCTTTATCTTTGTGATGTGAAAATTTGGGTAGTTTTTTAATAAATCGCTAAGAAATAATCATGGAATTTACATCGCAGATAAATTATGTTCCGATTTTAATGCAAATCGCTTTTTGCGTTATTTTCGTATTCGGAATTATTTTCATATCTCAATTATTAGGACCTAAATATAAAACAAAAAATAAAGAAAAGAATTTTGAATGTGGATTACCTTCCATAGGTAATGCCCGCTATCCATTCGCTATAAAATATTTCTTGGTGGCAATACTATTTGTATTATTTGATATCGAAATCATTTTTATGTATCCTTGGGCTATCAACTTCAGCGCTTTAGGCTTGACTGGATTGTTAAAAATGGGAGGATTCATGTTATTATTATTTGTAGGCTATATCTATATCG
>CALYRA010000124.1 GCA_945292135.1 uncultured Dysgonomonas sp. | reverse complement strand
TATAATGTACAATATTGAGCTTTCAATTTTGTATATTAGTTCATTGAAATACAGTCAAACAATACAAAAACCTTAATCATGGGAGGTTGTGATAAGCTATATTTACTGAAACTGGAAAAGAACAATTGGACTGTCGCTATATTAATCGACACATTCAATTGCATCGGGATACAACCTCCAGACTATAAGCAATAGAGGGAAATGCTCCCCCCCTCTTTGACATGTTAGTAATCTATAGTTTCGTCGAAGATATTTCAGGATATTATATAGTGATGTTTGCTTTAAAATCCTAAGCGAAAATTAGAAACATTATTTTGTTCTAATTTAAGTTCTTCGAATATACTCACGCTTCCTTTACCTTTGGGACATTGATTGCTGATTCCTACCCATAGTTTATCGGGATAATTGTTTTTATACAAACGTACCAACCACCATGTCTCATTATCCAGCGAATAATAGGACGCTATTGTTTGAGTGTCTGATGATATCTTCATATATACATAAGGTAAATCAACTTGGGTATGATTATTATCATCAGACGTACCCACTGTTCTTACGGTAACAATACGATGATTGCCCCGCTCATCTTGCTCAAAGCAAAGCTTTTGAAACAAGGAATCATTTGCATAAACGTACAATACGCCCGCATTATAAGTGTCGTCCGCATTGAATTTCGGGGTTACTTTCGCTGTAAAAGTAAATGGTTTAGTATTATCTATACTACTCAACAAAATGGGAGCGGTAGTTTGCAAAGTGCCATTCGGATCACTGAAGTAATCCGTATTTCCCTCCGATTTAAAAACGACCTTACCCGAATCACTAACCTCAACAAAGTTTGCTGCGTTATTAATTGACTTCGTAAAATGAATGTTATTAATAGTCAATTCGCATGGTACATTATTTACTTGTGTCTCCACAGATGGCTTTTCCGTTTCGATTTCAGATTTTGAAGCGTTATTACATGAGCATAACAATATGCTTAAAACTGATAGGCAGATAACAATATTCTTTCTCTTTTTCATTTTGGGTTTTAAATTTATAAGTAATCTATTACAAATGTAACCTTACTAAAGGTTAGTTGCAATACTTAAAAATAAATATTTACCTTATACCCCCAAATAATTGATTTTGAGGATATAAAGTTAAGTAATAAATCTTATATTTGTATAAATACGTTCTCTGCCCTAATATTAAATACCTGATACTACAATATAGGCAAATAAGCTGAAAAATACAGCCGAAGCATCCAAGTATCTTATTTCGATCAAGACACATGATTACAGCGTTTAATAAGTTCAAAAAAAAGGTGTTTGTATGTAATCAGTAAAATGAAACGATCATCGGGTCACGCAAATCTTTGTTTGATCGGTCTTATGAAAGCCTGATTTGGCAAAAGTAAAGACGGTTTGAATTATAACGCGTCAAATATACTATTCGGGGATTTAGTATAACTATGTGGATTTTATTTTAAGAGAGGAATTGAAAAAGCATATTCAATTCCTCTCCGAAAACTAATTTCTATAACTCTTGAACAAATATATAATTTCCTGATTTTAACTCGTAAACTTTTTGATTTTTGTTTGAATTTTTCACTTCTTCTATACCTGTCTTATTTTTGGGCATAATAACTTTCCCTTTTGCCGGAAGTTGTAAGGTCGCGGAAGTATTGGCAGGTATACTGAACGTATAAGTTATTTTTTGCATATCGTCCGAATATGACCATTTGCTTTGGATACGACCATAATATGAATCGTAATATCCTTCAGCGAATTTCATCTTCTTGTCGGGGTCAGCCACAGGTTTTAAGATGAAATGTTTAAATCCGGGATGATTTTCATCTCGCTGAATACCTAAAGAATGGTTTACCATCCAAGCTCCTACCGCTCCGAATGAATAATGGTTGAATGAATTCATGCTGTTGTTGCCGCCAAAGCCATTATCTTCGGTATATGAATTTAAACGTTCCCAGATGGTTGTAGAACCTTGTTTGACAGGGTAAAGCCATGATGGATATTGATCGTTTAATAATAAACGATAGGCTTCCGCGTCGTAACCGGTTTCTGATAAGGCGCTACTAATCCATGAAGTACCGATAAAGCCTGTCAAAAGAGAATATTCGGGGCGAATAACTCCACTGTCATCCTTATTTTTGCGGCGAAGCGTTTGCGCGAAATTTTCAGCGAATGCCGCCCGATCTTTTTCATTAATAACATTCAGCGCCAATGGTACTGCATAAGATACCTGCGTATCCATCAATTTGCCTTTTTTATAATTATCCGGATCAATCTTTCCAAAGATAAGAGGGACATTTCCTGAACAAACAGTGCGTTTTTGAACATCGAGGTAAGTATTGTTGAAATACTCTTTTCTTTTGTCATGCAGCTTTTTATAATCTACGGAATCGTCGTTATAACCTAAGACATTAGCTACTTTCGACATAATCTCTAATTCGTAAATGTAATACGATTCGAATAGCAACGTATTATCATTCATGTTATTTACGGGACTCAACCAGTCTCCCAGTTGTCCGTCGGAACTAACATTCGTCTGAGGGTCTATCGTAGACGCAAAAAAATCCATATACTGCTTCATCGACTGATAATGTTTCCGCAGAGCTTCTACGTCTCCATACTGATTGTATATCTCCCAGGGAATAATAATACCTGCCGAACCCCACAATATGCCTCCAAAACCGGCTCCAATAGGGGCAACATCGGAATAGCGGCCATCTTTTCGCTGCGTATCTCTTAGCGCTAAAAGGTGTTGATTAAGAAACGCGTTGAGGTTTCCGACATAAGTCGCTGTTTTTGCGAAAACCGATAAATCGCCGCTCCAACCCATGCGTTCATTACGTTGAGGACAGTCGGTCGGTATAGAAATGAAGTTTCCTAAAGAAGACCATGTAATATTGTTCCATAACCTGTTCACATCCAAATTTGATGTCTTATAATCGGATGTCAGTTCATGAATACTGCTTATAACTTTTCCTTTGACATCTGATAAAGGCAACGCCTCTTTTATTCCTGTTATCTCCAGATAACGATATCCATGAAAGGTAAATCTTGGAGCGATTATTTCTTTGCCGCCTTTTAGAATATAAATGTCCCGAACCATTGCGGCGCGCAAGTTTTCGGTCATCAACAAACCTTTTGTTTCTTTATATTCGGGTAGATCAGGGTAAAGAACTTCCGCATAGCGTAAAACTACTTCATCTCCGTTTTTGCCTGTAACGGTAATCTCCGGAACTCCTACCATATTCTGCCCCATATCATAAATAAATACGCCGGGCGACGCTTCTTTTACGCTTTGTGCTGTAAGGGTTCGTACTATTTGCGGGTTTTCAATTGTTGTCCCGATCAAATTCGTTTTATCATAACCATCCAAATCCGCAAATGAGAGTTTTTTATCGTAATCAGTGGTTTGGTGCATGCCGTCTCCCTGATGGATTTTAGCTTGCTTCCATTGCGAATCATCGTACCGGCTCGTGTTCCAACCATTAACGGCTGCCTCTTTGCGAGCGTCATATACTTCGCCCTGAAAGAAACTACCCATTCGTATTGGTCCATCGGCATAATATTTCCAATTATCATCGGTCACAATCGTTTTTTCAGTACCATCCTGATATGTTATGACCAGTTTGGCTAAAAGCGACTGACGATCTCCAAAATAATTCCAAGAGGTACCGATGAAAGTTGAAGGGCCGCTCCACCAACCTTCGCTCAAATAAGCTCCTATCGCATTAACGCCTACTTTTATCTGTGACGTAACATCATAGGTTTGATAAAGATGGGTTTTATTATATTGCGTCAGCCCCGGACTAAAGTAGTCTTCACCGATTCGTTCACCATTCAAATACATTTCGTAGATACCACGGGCAGTCACATAAAGGCGTGCTTTGGAAATAGCTTTATCCGCATCAAATGTCGTTCTCAACATTGGGACAGAGTTACGGCTCGGGTCTGCGACTATAAATGTCGGTTTATCGCCGCCAACCTTAAATTTGCCATTCGAAATTTGCAGATTATCATTTAACAAACGGCTATAAATACCTTGGTAAACATCGTTAGTTATCTTTTCCTGAAAAAGCGTATTGGACGGTTCGCGGTAATTAGCGACAGTGATATTTGAAAAATAAGCAATTTGTTTATTATCCGTTTTAAAACCTATTTCCGCCAATACCGGAAAGCTTATATAGTCTCCTCCCGTACCAACTGGATTCATGTTAAATGTCTTAAATGCGTTGAATAAATTACCGGAATCGCTTTTGGTTATTTTATTCTCTTCTGTTTTACCATCAATAAAAATATCAAACAATCCGTATATCATCTCCATTTCTATCGTATGAGACTGATACATATTTTCTTTATTAATAATATTTGATGGAATGTTGAATGAAAAAATTGGAACATCTTTCTTATCATTTTGATGATAACCGACACGGTAAACATCTAACTTTGCTTCTGATTGAGCGTTCGCCAAGAAAGAACTTATATCCAGTGTCAATAATATATATGACTCGTCACGGGCATTTTCAAGACCATAAATGTTTTTGTATTTATCCATCAATCGGGGATCATTAGCACCTACGACAAAAGAAGCTTTTGTTGATTTGCTTTTTTTATCTAATTGCAAATCATAGCTCAAACGAAATACAGATTGATAATCTGATTGCAAAACAAGGTCGTCATCTGTCCCGCCAATCCACTGAGCTCCGCTCCAAGCGTTAATGGAAGAATTTAAAAATCCGGTTTCGAACGAAGAACTGGAAGTTGATACTTTCCCTGTCTGATCCCAAACTGATAAATTCCAAGTATATCGGGTAGTAGGGTTCAACGGTTCACCTTTATAGTAAATATTGAGTGACTCATTATTTGATACTTTTCCCGAATTCCAAACTTCTTTTTGTTTTTCATCTTTTACGATAATCTGATAGGCTTTCTGACTATATGCGCGCCTGTCTCCATCAACAGCCATTTGCCAACTGAAACGAGGTACTTCAATATCTAAACCTAAAGGTTGAAAAGTATTTTCAACCTTTAAATTTGTTATTCTCACCTCCTGCGCAAATGTAGGGGATATAAAACCCAACATTAATATTGCGAACAGAATATATTTCATACTTAATATTTTTAGGACGAACAAAACTAAAATTTATAATTGATTCCGAACTCTGCGGTAAAAGGACGAATATATGAAGCTGCATATATAGGTCTGTTACCGTTCGCGAACAAATTATCTATATCTTTTTGCGAATACAGATCGGTTCCTCCGATTCTACCATTCACTCCTTTTTGATTCAACAAGTTTGTAAATTTAGTTGAGAATTCAAAATTGTTATATTTAAGATTAAATCCTCCGAATGTTTCCCAATGCGCTGCGTAATAAAGCGAGTTTGACAAGTTCGCATATTGTTTGCTGTAATAGCGTCCGCTCAACCAAATATTTGCGTCAACTTTTCGGGCAATCTTAAATGAATAACTTGGATCAATCTCCAATAAAAA
>CALYRA010000123.1 GCA_945292135.1 uncultured Dysgonomonas sp. | reverse complement strand
CTTTCTCATATAATTAAGCATAAATGCAAACCAATGTTTAATATATTTTGCGCTTAACAAACCATAGATCATTTATATTCACTCCCAGCGAAATACCTATGAATTCTTCTTTTATCATAGATTTGATCTTCGGATCGATTTTTTTATATTCAAATGTTATATTAATATATGATGTACGTCCTGTATACATTTCTGAATCTTTAATTGGGAGTCCTAATCCGATTGTTGCCCCATATTCATTATAGCCTTTTCCAACTAAATTTTCTCCATCTTTATAGCCAACATTTAAATAGGAATTGCTATAATTAAATCCGCCTCTGAATTTTATTTTTTTAAAGAAATTTCGATCGTACGGGTCTATCGAATATTCAATACCTGCAGCATATTTCCATCTATTATTAAATCTTTGAGATTCAGAAAGCCCATCACCCATTTGAGATGGAAATTTTACCTTTTCCCATTCTTGGTAAGTTATATCTGCCCCAACAACTAAATTACGGTTTCGAGCAAATGAAAATCCTATTCCGTAAGTGGCAGGCAATTCAGAATTGACATTTTTGATTGTATCGCCTGCAGCAATGGAAGGCTTTTTATCGGGGTCAATGGTTATTTGAGTATTTCTGTAATCTCCTTTTGAGTTAATCTTTGGTGAATAAAAAGCTCCTATAGTCAAAACATCTTTTGAAGATAATCGAGTTTGATATTGTAAACCTATATCAAATTTAGCTGTTCGAAGTTTTAACTCTGATTCTTCAATGGAAGTGGAACTACCTGATACGCCAATTGTCGGAAGACTTCTCGTATGATTCATTTTTCCAAACAAATAGGAAATATTAGCACCGACTGATAAGCCTTTGAAAGGCGTTTCTATACCCAATCCACCATATATCTGACTTAATCCTCCCGATCCATCATAAGATTGTATATATGAAACATTCCCGGATTCTTTTCGACTGCCGAACGAATAACCGACTGTTGAATATGGTAATACCCCAAAACTTAAACCGAAATGTTTACTGACAGGAAAAAGCATTGTAATATATTCTAAACCTCCTCCATCATCATTTTGATTGACTCCATTTTCGCTCAATTTATTATTAGTATAATTAACTCCTATATCAAAAAGAAACGTCAATGAATCTACATTTGAATACGAAGCCGGATTCATGGGATTAGCGCCTTGTTTGTGACGCAATCCATAACCAATTCCTCCCATACCCTTCGATGGACCGACTGCCTGATCTCTTAATATTCCATAACCATATCTACTATAAGGAGAATTGGTTTGAGCTGCAGAAGAACTAATAATAGTAGCCAAAATGGCGAATAAAATAAACTTTTTATTTTTAAGCATCCTAAATTAATATTCAGTTTAGATATTAATCCATATTCCTTTTTCTCCAAGAAAATAGATTTTCATATTCATCTAATTAAACAAAAAAAACATCAATTTATTATTTATAGTTTTAAAATTCGTATACTATCCTATCCGAAAATTATTAAATCTAAAAAAAACATTAATGAATAAATTTTGTGCAAAGTAAATTAAAAAAACTCAGCAAATCGAAAGTTTGTTTAAAATGTCATATTTTTTTTATCATAAAAAGATTAATTACTTTATTTTAATAACTTCGCATTTATTTTTTGTATTAATTAAATGCTTCAAGTTGAAAATTACATTGATAAAGTATTACCACAAACTTTAAAACCATTCAAAGATATAATATGGTTCATAATTCTATTTTTAGCTTTTGATTTTATTTGGAAACTGTTTATAAGACAAGGAGCTGATGAATCTATATTGTTAATCTTTGGTACGGATTTTACGAGTTATACGAATGGAATATGTCTTTGGACTGCTAAAGCAGTTCACTGGATAGTTAATTCGATATTGGGATATCATGATTTTACTAGAAATGGTGTTACTTTATATTTCAATAGAGATGAATACTTTCCAATAGATATTATATGGGGATGTACAGGTCTTAAACAGCTTCTTATGTTCACGTTTATCATGGTATTCTATTTTGGACCTACAAAAAAGAAGTTATGGTTCATACCCACAACTTTAATAATTCTGATGAGCATAAATATCCTGCGGCTATCAATTATATCAATTATTGTTAAAGACCCTTTTCCCGAATGGTTTATAGGAGTGAATGAATGGTATAATAACAGAACATGGATAAACTCTGAAGAATGTCATAAACAATTTTATATAGACTGGTTTAATGTATTTCACAGAGATGTATTCACATGGTTGTATTATGATGGCGTAATATTAATTTTATGGTTATTTTGGGAAGAAAAGATCAACAAACCTTATCAAAAGCTAAAATCCGTAATCTAAAACAATAAAGCTTAGCGTATTACATTACGAGGTCTTGTTTTAAAGACCATATTATAGATTGGCTGAATTATATCTAAAAAAGGTAGCAAAAGATAAAATTGACCTGTCTTAAAATACTTACCGGCTTTATTTAATATAATTAATTGAAAAGTTTCCCTAATTACAAAAATGAAAGATGTTACGCCCACTATTCCCCAATTTTCATTTATAATATTAATAAATAACAAACTTAAAAATAATCCATAAAATAAAAATCGAGAAAATAATTCTACGGAAAAGAAATTTGCAATATTCCCTTTAAAGCATGATCTGGCTACCGAATATGATTTTTTTATTTTTTTCCAACGCGAATATCTTTCATATTTTATATTTATAAAACTTTCTTGTTCTATACATACTGTTGTATTATCTCCCGTTGCTATCTTATTGATAAATACCTCTTCACTATTATCCAAATATAAATGAGAAGCAAAACCTTTGTTATCATAAAACAAATGTTTTTTAAAGGCTAAATTCCTAAAACAACCAGTATAAGGCCTCCCTTTTATTGTAGAAGATAAATATTGTAATCCGAATATTAAATTGTCAAAACTGATTACATGGTCTAACAAACATTTTTTTTCATTATAATAGGAATATCCTAATACGATCTCCTTACCTTCTTCGGAGAGAATAGGTTTAACCATCGAACGTACCCATTGATCCGATATAGGGCGACAATATGTTTCAGTAAATAAAACAATATCTCCTTTCGCCGCTTTTACGCCAAGTGTTAAAGCTAATTTTCGAAATTCAAAGCCGTTATCGCCTGAGTGGGACAAATATGTCTTATATAGATTCGGATGTTCTTTTTTCAAGTTCTCCAATAATAAATCGGTTTCATCAGTTGATCCATTATTGATAACAATAACTTCATAATCGGGATAATCTTGAGATAATAATAATACCAGCAATTCTTTAAGATTTTCCATTTCATTTTCAGACTCAACGATTATCGAAACCTTAGGATATTGAGTGAAGTTAACGAATGTATCTTCTGTATTATATTTTTCTTTGTATTTTTTCGCATATGAAAGAGGTATACAATAATATCCAAAATAATAAATTATTTGTACTATAAGTATTAGTACCAATAAAGACAAAAGAATTATTTCTATTGTTGTAAAATTAAAGATTATTTGCAACTGTTCTGTAAACTCATTCATATGGATATATTAAGCTGTTAGTTAAGCAAAAAAGAGCCATATAAGAATATGACCCTTAATATATTAGAATCTGAAATTCCTTTAAATTTTATCTGAAAAATACGCGTTAGGTATTTCTCTGCAATTATAATGTGAAGCCATTATCTCTCCATAGGCGCCGGCGGAGCGAAGCGCTATAAAATCTCCTCTGTGCGTTTCATTCAACTCATAATCTTTCACAAATACGTCAGATGATTCGCATATAGGACCTACGACATCATATTTTTTTCCCGGTAAATTTGATGATATATTTTCCACCTTATGATAAGCCTGATATAATGCAGGGCGTATAAGGTCGGTCATTCCGGCGTCTACGATTGCAAATTCTTTAATTTCACCTTCCTTCACATAAACTACACGCGTAATTAAAGTTCCGCATTGAGCGACAATAGATCTCCCTAATTCAAAATGAAGAATTTGACCTTCTCTCAATTTAAGATTCTTATGAAATAATTCAAAATATGCTTGAAAGTCTGGCATTGGATTAGCGTTTGGATTTTCATAATCAATTCCTAAACCTCCTCCAACATTTATATGGCCAAGCTTTATTCCTTTCTTTTCAAAAGAATTTTGAAGATCATTCACACGTTCACACAAAGGTTCAAATACTTTAATATCTTCTATTTGGGATCCTATATGAAAATGAATGCCTATTAATTGTATGTTTTTTAATGACTGTAACCGTTCAATTACTGATTCTATCTGATTTAAGCTAAAACCAAATTTATTTTCATTCAAACCTGTTGTAATATATTCATGGGTATGCGCGTCAACATTAGGGTTAATACGAAGCGCAACTTGTGCAATCTTTCCTTTTTTACCGGCAAGCTCATTTATGACTTCCAACTCGGGAAGTGATTCTACATTAAAGCAGAAAATATTAAGAGCTAATGCCAGATTTATTTCTTTATCCGTTTTACCTACTCCTGCAAATACAATTTTAGACGCAGGAAAACCGGCTTCGATCGCCGCTTGTATTTCATTGCCGCTAACACAATCAGCTCCAAAACCTTCAGAAGCAATCATTTTTAGAATTTTTTGATTTGCATTTGCTTTGATAGCATAATGTTGAACATATCCGTACTTTTTGACTTGTTCTTTTACAGTCTTCAAAGTCTTTTTCAATAAATCTGTATCATAAAAATAAAAAGGCGTTTCAATACCTTTAAATTTATCCACAGGAAAAATTCCTTTTGCCATTATCTGAGTATATTTATTTTTTTAATTATTAAACAATTTACTATTCAATATTTGAAGCGCTTTTTCTTTATCCTTACTTTTTACTAATATCGAAATATTATAGTTACTGCCTCCGTATGAAATCATTCTAATAGGAATCTCTTTGACGGCGTCAAGGATTTTAGATTCCAGACTTACATTCTCCCAATCCAAATCGCCTACTACGGCTATAATAACCATATCGTTATCAACTGTTACTGTTCCGTACTTTTTCAAATCGTCCAAAATATTTATCAGATTATGATTATTATCTATTGTAACAGAAACCCCTACTTCGGAAGTCGTAAGCATGTCAATTGAAGTTTGATAATTCTCGAAAATTTCAAAAATCCTACGCAAAAAGCCATGCGCCAAAAGCATTCGCCCCGATTTTATTTTTATTGCGGTTATACCATCTTTCGCTGCGATAGCTTTAATTACATTATGTTCTATATCATTTGAAATCAAAGTTCCATCATCATCTACCGAATTTGTATTTTTTAGCTTTATAGGTATATTAGCTAATTTAGCCGGAGAAATAGAAGATGGATGCAATATCTTCGAACCAAAATATGTCAGTTCAGCTGCTTCATCGAAATTAAGCTGACGTATGACCTTCGTATTTTCCACATATCTTGCGTCATTATTTTGCATTACATCAACATCTGACCAAATCTGAATTTCAGAAGCATCAATAG
>CALYRA010000122.1 GCA_945292135.1 uncultured Dysgonomonas sp. | reverse complement strand
TGAAAACAATAAGCGATAACCTTTTTCTTTGGGAGTTTGCAAATATAAATCATCAGGAAGCTCTTTCTTTAAGATTTTCAATAAACGCTTATAATCCGAAAGAAAAAGTTCAATATCAATATCGTCATCCCAAGGGATAAATCCTCCATGTCTTATTGCTCCCAAAAGAGTACCGCCACTGAGCCAATATGGAATATTATGTTTTTTGCAAATATCAGTCACAGTTATAAGTATGTCTAACATTTTCATTTGCAATATCCTCAGTTCAGAACCCTCAGGATTATACTCTTTTCTTAAATCTTCGTTTATCGATTGCATCTATTTTTGTTTTAAGAAGAAGATTAAACCGATTAGCCTACAAAGAATAACAGGATTCAAAGATGCGAAAGAAGGAATTAGCATTTTAAAATATTTTTTTTGAGAAATACATAATACGCACCATCTGCTCCACAAGTAAGCTATAAAATGAGAATTTTTGAACAATTTTTGTTCTCTGTTTTTCGATATGAGCTTCGAAAACCAATTATCAACTTTACGCATATCTTCAAAAGATATTTTTAGCTTATTTCCAAACTTGTAAAGATTAAACGTTATTTTGTGGCATTCTAATTCTTCATTATTCGGTATTAATCCAAGTCTTTGTATCTGCTCAGTTATAATTTTATCCTTTAGTTTCTCTTGTATTTCCGAATTTAAAACGGAAACGTTAGTATTGTGCCATCGATAATTTAGTAAAAATCTGTTTATATTGGCTATTTCTCCCTTTTGAGAAAGTCTGCACCATAATTCAAAATCTTCTACATGCAAGTAGTTTTCATTATATTTATCATCGGCAAGCGCTTTACGCCTTATAAGCATACTTGGATGTATAAAAGGGACAGAGAAAAGAAGGTTGATTTGAAGATAATTATTATGGGTTAAATTTTTTATTCGCCCTGTTATCTCGTTTTTTTTATCGATCACAAGGGCATTGCTGCCACACAATATATGGCGGGGATGCTTGTCCATAAATGCTGCTTGCAACGTCAATCTGTTTGGCGTCGCTATGTCATCCGCATCCATTCGTGCGATATATTCTCCATCGCAAAGATCAATACCTAAGTTGAGGCTTTTTATCAATCCAATATTTTCCTTATTCTTAAGGTAGTAAATTCGATTGTCTTTATACTGACTAATAATAAAAGCGCTATTGTCTGTTGAACCGTCATCAATAATAATGAGCTCCCAATCCTGAAAGCTTTGTTGTATAATGCTATCAATAGCTTCAGCTAAAAATTGCTCGGCATTATAGACAGGCATCAAAACAGATACTTTAGGCATGACTTATTTTTTTAGAAAGTGTTTTAAAAGACTCACGAAATCCTTTATGATTACTGAGCCTGATATCTTTATTAGAAGTAAATACAAACTTCCTCCAATAATAACTTGAATGGCTGATAAAGCATATAAATGAGTATTTATCCAATTCTGAAAGAATAAAGTAGGTAGAAATGATATGATTGCAGCAAGAAGATAAGGTACGACATCCTTAAATATTTCTTTCATAGAATAATTTATTTGTTTGCAAGCAATGCTCATTTCGACAGTAAAGAATAAGATATTGACAATGCACAGTCCCCATAATAATCCCATAATACCCCAATGAATTGATAAAGGTATTGATAATAAAATCAAAAGATTGTGGGCAAGATCGAGTTTAAATATTAAGCCGGGCTTCCCAACAGCTTGCAGTAAAGGACTAATGAGTGCACGTAGCGGATAAAATATGCTGCCAACCGCAACCACTTGTAAGAAAGGTACGGCAGCAACCCATTTATCAGATAAAACAATGTCAACAATTGTACCTGATAATACAATCAGTAGCATTGATGCAGGGAAACTGATAAAAGCCGTGATACTCACTACCTTTTGGAAGGCTCTCTTTTGTCTGGCTCTGTCGTCATTCACTTTTGTCAGCATCGGGAATGCGGCGCTTTTAATACCTTCCGTAATAATAGATTGCGATATTGTATTAAATTTTTTACCCTGACTATAAAATCCGGCTTGTCCTAAAGAGTATTTTCCTATAATATTTGAATAAATATTATCGCATATCTGATTTAAAATAGCTGTAGCCGTGAGTTTTATGCTGTATGGAGCCATTGCGCGTAGATGCGAACCTGAAAATTTCAAACTGGGCAACCAACGAATGACAAACCATAATAATATGATGCGGATAAACATTTGAAGTACAATTTGTACGGCAAGACTCCATGCTCCAATGCCTTGCAACGCCATTGAAATAGCTACAATGCCCGATATTATGCTTGCAATAACATTGATGATCGTATTTTTTTTGAAATCCATACTTCGTACCAGATGCACATATTGTATGGCGCCGAAAGCGTTGAATACAAATGCCAAAAATATAAATCGGGATAAGGCGGTCAAAGAGTCATTTTTATATATTTCGCTCAGAATAGGAGCGCAAAAGAAAAATATGAAATATATGAAAATACTTGCGGAAATATTAAAATAAAATACTGACGAATATTCAGATTGAGAGACTTCTTTTTTGCGAATAAGGGCAGAAGAAAAACCTGCATCCTGTAGCAAATTAGCAATCACGGTAAAGATAGATAATATGGCTATAGCTCCAAACTCGTCAGAATTTACAAGCCTTACCATTATATATAATATAAGGATCTGTATAACTTGCTGCCCTCCTTTGTCGAGAAAACTCCAAAAGAGTGCTATACCTGTTTTTTTCTTTAATGAATCATCCATTCTGACTACAAAGGTAGCTATTTTATGGATTTCTCATTTTGAGATCTTCATAAAGATAGACTTTTTCGTCTGCATGAAATACATATCGACCGCTTTTTACAACTTCCTCGACATCTTTTTGAGGAATCGAATAGCCTAAGATTTCAGATAAAATATATACAGTACTTGTTTCTCCGATAAGTTTATTAGATGGGTCAATATATTTATTGACTATTGAATCAATTGGAACATGGCTGTTGTTTATCGTAATCAAAGGTATATGAAATTGCTTTACGCCTTGGCTCACATATCCATGACCGGTATTAATAATTTCGCCATGGTCGGATATGTAATATACTATCGAAGATGAATCTCGAAATGCGATATTTGTAATTTCTTTGAGCGTCCTATCAGTATGATGAATAGAACGATCATAGTCAAGGGTATTGGTATTGTTATCCGGTATAGCCAATTTATCTATATTGTCATAATGATCACGATATTGCATGTGGCTACCAATCAGATGTATAACGAAAAATTGTTTTTTACCCTTTACATAAAATTTTTCTAAAGCCGGAATGAGATTCATGTCTTTTCTTTCAACAGTTTTTTCATAAAAAAAACGCTGAGCATTACTTGAAATAAATCCGATATAACTATCATACAATCCTACCAAATCGTGATTCGATATCCATATAGTTTCATAACCGTTTTGATTCGCTAAATCTATGATGTTTTTTTCTTTGTAAAATGGTTCAAAATTATCAACGGTGGCGAATGTCAACATTAAACGCAGGGCATCGCGCGTAATAGGAGCGGCAGCTAATCCTTCATAATGACGTAATGGCGAATTGTCTTCCGCCGACAAACTATCTAAAAAGGGAGTAGTCTTTAACGCATAACCATAAAGTGAATAATGTTCTCTCATTGAACTTTCGCCAATTACAAGGAAAATCTTTTCAGGAGTATTTATAGTATCAGTCAAAATTATATCCTTTCGAATAACTCTCATTGTATGTTGATATTCCTTGAGCTTCGCCAACTCACTTTTATAAGTAAATAACGCCGAAATATCACCATATATCAATGGGAAGTGTTCAGATAAATTGCCAAAAACAATATATGTAAAAGGAGTCGAAGACTCTTCATCCTTTTCAGGGATACGAATACCTTTCCAATACAGAGTAGCGGGAATGAATATAATCCAATAAAATAATAAAGCGAGAAATGATAATTTTTTAGAGAATTTGACTTCTTTCCATTCCTTTTGAGCCATAAATATTAATATTGTTGTTATGGCGAAAATTAATAAAGCCATACACCAAAGATCTTTTGCCATACTAACGGCTTCAGCATAATTGGTTTCAAAAATTGAGGCTATAATTCCAATAGATGCCCTGATATGATAATAAAAGGCGAAATAAGCATCAAAACTTAGAAAGATTCCCAAAATAAGGCTAAAAATAAAGGGATATCTTGTTTTAGATATAATATTGATAAAAAGAAAAAAAGAAGCTGCATTGATAATCGACGGCTTACTTAAATAATTGTTTGGAATAATGGTTATCGAAGACAGATAGATAAGAAGTACAAAAGAAAACTTATATGTATAAATAAATTTTCCGATTTTTTTCAATATGTTACTTATTCTCTGCATCGAATATATTTTTTTTAATTTGTCTTGGCTAAATGTTTTTCGATTATATTTTTGGGGGATAGAAAATGAAAGTCAAACAGGGAGCCATTTATGAAAAGTAATTAATTAACAGTTGGCAAAAATAATAAATTAGGATGATATGCGAAATAAGTTGAGTATAATCTAATTATGTTATTCCTTAAAAGTTTGAAAATTGGTATAAAAACGATAGCTGTTTTGGCTTTGTTTCAACTATTTAACTATCTTTGCAGCTGTGCTTGTTAAAATAATTATATCTGGGAAATAAACACATTAAGAATTAATATGAAAAAATACAATCTTGTAAATAATATCTGTGGATGGTTTAGTTTCGTCATCGCAGCTATTGTTTATCTGTTGACTATTGAACCCACTGCTAGTTTTTGGGACTGTGGAGAATTTATATCTTCTACATATAAACTTGAAGTTGGACACCCTCCGGGCGCTCCATTTTTTATGTTAACCGGTAAATTTTTTACGCTGTTTGCATCCGATCCATCGGAAATTGCCCGAATGGTGAATAGTATGTCAGCCTTGTTAAGCGCTGCAACCATATTATTTTTGTTTTGGACTATCACTCACTTGGCTCGCAAACTTATATATACAGACACGTCAAAAGAAATTTCGCTTGGTCAGACAATTGCCATAATGGGTAGCGGTTTGGTTGGAGCATTAGTATATACCTTTTCCGATACATTCTGGTTTTCGGCAGTAGAAGGTGAAGTATATGCATATTCTTCTATGTTTACAGCATTAGTATTTTGGCTTATATTAAAATGGGAGAACAGAGCCAATCAACCCGGTTCGGACAAGTGGTTGGTTTTTATCGCTTACGCGATGGGACTTTCTATCGGAGTTCACTTGTTGAACTTGCTCTGTATCCCAGCAATTGGCTTAGTATATTATTTTAAGAAAGCGAAAGAACCAAATGTCAAAGGAACATTGATTGCTTTGATCGTTTCGTTTATGCTGATCGTCGTATTGATGTACGGCATTATACCGGGAGTTACTAAAGTAGGCGGATGGTTCGAATTGTTGTTCGTTAATAGTTTTGGATTCTCATATAATACCTGAGTTATTTTCTATATCATACTAC